>PXDC01000435.1 GCA_003565135.1 Verrucomicrobiota bacterium | reverse complement strand
TGCATCCGGCCACCTTGACCTTTCAGGGCATCCGCATCGCGGTAAACGACGAATTGGGCGGCCTGCGCCGTGCCCTCCCGAGGGCATTTGAGCGCCTGGCCCCGGAGGGCGTTCTCGCGGTCATCAGCTTTCCCTCCCTCGAGGACCGGCTGGTCAAACGCCTTTTCCGCCGCCTCTGCGGGGAACCCGAACACGCCGGAGATTCGGTGCCCCAGCAGTTTCGCAGCCGCCGCGCGGGCGCCCTGGCCCGTCGGCCGATCACACCGACCGACCAGGAAATCGCCCGAAATCCCCGCAGCCGTTCGGCCAAGCTGCGGGCTCTGAAAAGGTTGTCCCCCGATGAAGAAATCAAAAATTGAGTACCACAACCGCCTGATCTTTCTCACCTTCGTGCTGATTTTCACGGCCGGCGCGGTCGGGTTGACAACGGTCTGGATGCGGCACCTGATCGCCGAGGCCGCTTCCGAGACCCGGCAGATGGAAACCCGTCTGGCCGAGGTGGATCGCTCACTGGCCCGCATCAACTCGGAGATCGCCACGGGGCTAAACCCGAGCTTTCTCCAATACCAGATGGAGCGTTTTGATCTCGACCTGCGACGCCCGGAGGAGGAGCAAATCGTCCGCCTGCGGACGCCGCCGACCCCGGACTCCCTGGCCGGTGGCGATAGTCCCGGCAGCCGATCCTCGTCCGGGGCCAGGGGTTATCGGCAGGATTTTGCGCGAAATCATCCATGACCCCCGCCTTTGCATCCTCGTTTCGTCTCGGATTGGTGTTCCTGGTTTTTGTTGCCGGGTTCGCCGGAATCGGCGCGCGCCTGTATTACCTCCAGGTGGTGGCGAGCGAACCGCTCGCGCGAATCGCGGAAAGCAACCGAAAACAGGTCATCGTTCAGAAGGCCAAGCGCGGCAACATCGTCGACCGCCGGGGCAACCTGCTGGCGATGGACCGGACGTTTATCGAACTGGGAGTGGACCCGCAGGTGATCCGCGCGGAGGACCGTGAGAAATGGCCCGAGCTCGCGGCCATGATCGATCTTCCGTTGACTGAACTCGAGGAAAAGATGAAGACCCGCACCGCGGCGGGCGGCTCGGATTTTGCCGATGACGTCCGCCTGGTCCGCTGGCGCAAGCTTCACGACGGACTCGACGAACCGACCTACGAGCGGATCCGCGAACTCGGTATACGCGGCATTTACGGCAACCGCACCTTTCGTCGGGTTTACCCCTCCGGCGAGTTGGCCGCACACGTGGTCGGTTATGCCAACCGCGAGGGGCGCGGTGTGATCGGGGTGGAGCATGCCATGGATTTTTACCTGCGCGGGGAGGACGGCTGGATGGAGTCCGAGCGCGACGGGCGTCGCCGCGAACTGATGCAGTTCCGCAGCCGCGAAGTCGCCGCGACCGACGGTTTGAGCATCGAACTGACCCTGGACAGTATGGTCCAACACGTCGTCGAACAGGAATTGCGGCGGATCGTCGATGAATTTTCGCCCCGGGGCGCCACCGTGGTGGTGAGCGAGCCGGGCACCGGGAATATTCTCGGGATGGCCAACGTTCCGACCTTCGATCTCAACCGGTACCATGTCGCCGATATCGCCCACCAGAGAAATCTTGCCGTGACCGATCTGCTCGAGCCCGGCTCCACCTTCAAAGTCGTGCCGCTGGCGGCGGCCCTGGAGGAAGGGATCATCGCGGAAGATCGGGTTTTCGATTGCAGTGCGTCCGTGGTGGAGTACCGCGGACGGCGCCTGCGCCTCCCGAGGGACCACCGCGATTTCGGCGAGCTTTCGGTGGAGGACATCGTTCGCCAATCGAGCAATCGCGGCGTGGCTTACATGGGCCTGTTGCTCGGGGAGCGTCGATTGCACCGGTACGCGAGCGATTTCGGGTTCGGGCGGACGACCGGGTTTCCCCTGATCGGGGAGCGAAGGGGCGTGCTTCACCCGGTGCGCGACTGGGACGGGCTCACCATCACCCGCATGCCCATGGGGCACGCGGTCAGCGCCACACCGCTGCAGATCCATTTCGCCATGGGGGCGCTGGCCAACGGGGGCGTTCTCATGGAGCCGCGAATCATCCGGCGGGCATTCGGCGAAGGGGACGAGACCGTGTTTTCATTGCCGCCCCAGGCCCGGCGCCGCGTTGTTTCGCGGCAGACCGCCGAAAGGGTTTCCGCCATGCTCGTCCTCGCGGCCGCTCCGGGAGGGACCGCGCCGGAGGCCCGAATTCCCGGTTACGAGGTCGCGGGCAAGACCGGTACCACCCAGAAAATTGTCGACGGCCGCTACTCCAACCGGCATCACGTGGCGTCGTTCTCCGGTTATTTTCCGGCCTCCGATCCGAAGGTTGTGATCACGGTAATCGTGGACGAGCCGAGATCGGCCGGGCCTTCCTACGGCGGCGTGGTGGCGGCTCCCAGTTTCCGGCGCATCGGGGTGGAATTGATTCCCTACCTGGGGATCGAGCCGACGCGCCCGGCACGCGAACTGGCGCAAAGGGGAGGGTATCGATGAAGGTCCGTTACCAGGCGGCCGGCCGGGGAAACCGTGAAACCGGGGTTTTTGGTTACCGGAATGGACAAAAGGGGATTCCTCGAAGAAGATCCGGAATGGAGCGGGTGCTCAAGGAGCTTTTCAAGGATATTGAGATCGTCGGCCTCAGCGGAACGCTGAAGCGGCCGGTGAGTTCGCTGGTGACCGACAGTCGTCGCGCCGTGGACGGTTCGCTCTTTTTCGCTCTTCCGGGCGTCCGCACGGACGGCAGCTACTTCATCGAGGAAGCGATCGATCGGGGGGCCTCCGCGGTCGTGACGGAGGAGGCGCGGCGCCCGCACGCCGGGGTGACCTTCATTCAGGTCGCCGATGCCCGCCGCGTAATGGCGGAGGTCGCCCGGTGTTTTTACAGCTTCCCCGACCGATCGCTGACGCTCTTCGGCGTGACCGGCGCCTACGGGAAGACAACGGTGGTCCACCTGATCCGGCACCTGCTCGGGGCGTGCGGTCTCCGCGCCGGATCGACCGGGAGTCTCGCTTACGATCTCGGTTCGCGCACCGTACCCTCGACCCGGACGACTCCGGATTCGCCGGAAATGGCCGGGATGATGGCGGAGATGACAAAAGCGGGCCTGACCCATGCCGTGCTGGAGATCGATACGGCGGGGATTTCCCGGAAAAGTCCGGCCGGTCTCGGGTTTCGGGTGGCCGTTTTCCTGAATCTGGATGAAAAAGCTCCGGCGGACGATCTTTCGCCCGACGAAGCGTACGCGTTGATGCGCGGTATGTTCACCGGGGCGGAGGGGGCACTGCCGGCGTGCGCGGTGATCCCGCTCGACGAGTCCCGGGGACGCCGGCTCCTCTCCGAGTTGCCGGAAGGCGTGACTCCGGTGACCTTCGGCACCGGCTCCGAAGCCTCGGTCCGGGCCCGCGACGTGAAAACGGATCCGCGGGGCACCCGCATGATCCTCGAGTGGCCGGAAGGTCGTTGCGAGGTGACGATACCGCTGGTCGGCGAGTACAACGGGAAACTGTTTCTCGCCGCCGCGGCCGCCGCTTATGCCGGCGGACTCGACCCGGCCGTTTTTTGTCGGGCGATGACCGCTTTCCCGGGAATTCCCGGCCGCATGGAGCGGATCGACGAGGGACAGCCCTTTCATGTTTTTGTCGACCACGCGCACACGGGGGGCACGCTGGGCAACGCCCTCCAGGCCTTGCGGGATCTCGGATGCGGCCGTGTTTTGGCCGTCTTCGGGTGCGGGGGAAAGGGCGAGCGCTCCCTTCGCGCGCCGATGGTGAGGACGGTTCAGGAACGGACCGATTTTTCGTGGGCGACGGCCGACAATCCGCGGGGAGAGGACCTGCAAACGATTTTCGACGATATGAAAAAAGGAGTGCGCAACGCGGCCGCGATTGCGTTCGTCGAGGACCGGCGGGAAGCGATCCGCCGGGCGTTGGAATCGGCCCGCGAAGGGGATTGTGTCCTGATCGCGGGCAAGGGGAACGAACTGTTCCAGGATATGGGGGACACCCTCCTTCCGTTTGACGACCGGAGGGTGGTCCGGGAATGTTTAACCGTGCAGAAAACCGGAAATATTTAAAACGAACGATGCCGAGATTTAATCCTAGAGAATTGGCCGATTGGGCCCTGGGTATCTGGAAAAACGGAATGCCCCGGGGAGTCGAAAGTTTTTGTCACGACTCCCGCCGGATCGAACCCGGGGGGATGTTTATCGCCCTGCGTACGGAGAACCGCGACGGACATGATTTCATCGAAGACGCCCGCAAACGGGGAGCCTCCTGCGCCCTGGTCGGCCGGTACATCGATTCCTGCCCGTTGCCCCAGTTGCTCACCGTGGATCCGCTCGAGGCGCTTCAGCGGATGGCCGCGCGCAACCGCGTGCGGTTCCAGGGGCCGGTGATCGGAATTACGGGAAGCTGCGGCAAAACCTCGACCAAGAACCTTCTGGCCGAGATGCTCGCCTTCAAGGGGCCGGTGCTCAAGACGGAGGGAAACTTCAACAACTACATCGGCGTGCCGTTGAGCCTCCTGCGCCTTGACCCCTATCACCATGCGGCGGCCGTCATCGAGGCCGGTATTAACATGCCGGGAGAAATGGAGATGCTGGCCGACCTCATCCGCCCGACCCACGGCATCGTTACGAATATCGCGCCGGTCCATTTGGAGCGATTGAAAAATCTGGATACGATCGCGGCGGAAAAATCGCTCCTGTTGCGTGCGGTGCCGCGCGAGGGGATCGCGGTCTTTCCGGAAACCTGCCTGGCGTTTCCGCCGTTCCGTTCCATCAAGGCGTCGGTCCGCCTGGTCGGGGCCGAGAATGAGGCCGCGTCCCCCGGGCGCAAGCTGATGGAGCGGGTCCTGCGGGAAACCGATCGTCCCTTTTTCGGCCGGAAACCCATCCGGGTGCGGTGTCGCCTGCGCCGGGACGACGGCGAGGCGGCCCTGTTGGTCCGGTTTTCCGGCGACCGGGAGGAAACGGTGTTTCCCGTGCGGCCGGTGAGTCACGGCATGGCGGAGAACGCCGG
>PXDC01000268.1 GCA_003565135.1 Verrucomicrobiota bacterium | reverse complement strand
TGTTTCCCGACAATTGCCCCAGCATAAACGACGCTTCCTCACGAGTTCCGGGTTTATTAAAAACGCGGCCGTCCAAAAAAACCGACGTGTCCGCCCCCAGGACAACCCGGTCGGGAAATATAGCGGCAACCGCCTCGGTTTTCAAACGTGCGTTCCAAAGTACCATATCCTCCGGACCGCGCTCCGAGCCGTTCCGCTCCTCCACGTCGGCCGGGTGAACGCGAAAGGGAATCCCCATCCGGTCGAGAATTTCCCGGCGCCGGGGAGAAGCTGAAGCCAATATCAGTTCCGGTGTCATATTATAAAAATTCAAGCACCGCCCCACACCTCACCCGCAACCCGCACCTGCCTTCCGGTTCGCCGGCGGCGACCGTCACATAACCTGGTCGCCCAGCAGCAATCGAACATCCCCCCGTACCCGGGCGTATTCCAGGCGGCTCAGGTTGTAGCCGAAGAACGCCTCCACCACGTTGTCGCTCGCCTGGGAAACACTGTTCTGTGCATCGATCACTTCCCGGTTATCCGCCACCCCCTGCTCGAAGCGCACCCGGGCCAGCCTCAACTCGGCTTCGGCCAATTCCAGGTTCTCCTCGGCGACTTCGATCTGGGCAAGTCGCGAACGAAGATCCTGCCAGGCGAAAAGCAACTCGGCCGAAATTTCTTTCTCCAGGTCACGCATTTCGATCTCGGTGGCCCGGCGCCGGGAATTGGCCAGGAGCCGGTTGGACCGAATCCGGAATCCCTCGAAGAGCGGAACCCGCACCGCCACACCGGCGCTCCAGACCTCCTGTTCATCCCCGTCAAACACCCGCTCGGCGGCGTACCCGTAATCGCCGAAAACCGAAAGGGTCGGGAAACGCTCCCATGAAGCGGCGCGTTGTTCGAGTTTGTTCTGTTCCAGGCGCCGTTCGGCCGTGCGGTAGTCCGGACGGTCCCGCAGCACTTCGTCCTCCTCCACATCCGGCTCGTCCCCGGCCACTTCCCGGTGGGCGGTGAAGTCGTCCAGTTCGACCTCCTTCCGAAGGTCGAGGTCGAGCAGGCGCTTGATGTTGAGCGCGCTCTCGTAAACCACCGTTTCCTGCTGCAGGCGGGCCTGGCGTTCACCCGCCAGCAACACGCGGGCCCGCGTCACGTCGATTTCGGTCGCCACACCCGCGTCGAGCTGGGTCTGGGCCAGGTCCAGCAACACTTCCGCCCGCTCGATATTCGACTCGATCACTTCGAAACGCCTGATGTTTCGCAGGTGGGCCAGGTAAACCTGGGCGGAGAGTTGCAGCACTTCCTGCAACAGCGTCTCGAATTGGGCCTCGGAAATCGCCACCCCCTCCCGGGCCGCCCGGTAGGTCGCGATCAACGCCGGATCGATCAACGTCAAATCTCCCCGAATCCGGCCGTCGAAGCGGTTGCGGGTGCCTTGCGGCGCTTCGAACGGCTGGCCCGCGGTGGAGAATTTGGACCGTGTCTGGCTCGCCTCCAGATTCACCTGGGGCAGCAGGAAAGACCGTTCGCGCTTCGACTGCTGAATCGCCTGTTCGATAAATTCCCGGTTCAGGAGTACCTGCAGGTTCTCCGACTCCACTCGCGTGAGGGTCTCGCCCAGTGTCAGGCGAACGGTCTCCTCGTTCGCGGTCCCCGCCAATGCGGTTCCCAGGAATGCAAGCGCCGCCACGCCCGCGGTTATCGTTCTCGAGCTCAAAGCTCCCGTTGCGGATGATTCGCGTTTCATACGATTAGTAAAAGAAAGCCCTCAGCATGGCGTGGGATGACGTTACTTGCAAGCGAACATCGGTATTCCCGTTTTTTGTCGATTCGCCCGCCTGATTCCTGTTTAAATCATTACCCGATGAATACCGGATCCCATACCGCCCGCCTGCGGCTTCTCCTGTTGTTGCCCGTTCTTACCTGGATCGCGGGCCCGCCGTGCGGCGCCGCGCCCTCGGCCTCCGGAGACCGCAAAAACGATCCCGAGCTCAACGCCGCCATCGCCCTGCACGATCGCGGCGTGGAAGGATCGGAAGACGCGGTGGACCGGGCGATCGAGGCCCTGGAAAAACGACTGGAGCAAGACCCCGACCTGGCCCTCGCCCGCGCCTACCTCGGCAGCGCCTACACGTTGAAGGCGCGCGACGTCGCCCTCTGGCGCAAACGCGGGTGGGTGGAAAAGGGCATTGCGACCCTGGATGAAGCGGTCGACGACGCGCCGGAGGATACCGACGTCCGTCTCGTGCGCGCCATCAACGCCTACAATCTTCCGCGCATGGCCGGCCGGTACGATCTCGCCGGTGAGGATTTCGACTTTCTCCTCCGGTCCCTGGAAGCGGACGACCCGGTCGATCCCGCTTTCGAGCGCGCCGTCTGTTTTCACGCCGGCGCCTTTGCGCTCAAACAGGACAAAACCGCCGAGGCCATCGGGCTTCTCGAACGGGCACGGGATGTCGAAGGCAGCTCCGAACTGGCCGGGGAAATCGAAACCATGCTGCGCCTGGCACGCAACCGCCTCTCCCGCCGCTGAACCCGAATCCCGGTATGTTAGAAGATCTTGAAAACGTTCTGATCAGCCAACGCCGCATCGCGCGGCGCACCGGTGAACTCGGCCGCGAAATCACGGAATATTACGGGAGCGGTGAGATTATTGTCATCTCCATCATCAACGGCGCCCTGCTTTTTACCGCCGACTTGATCCGACGGATCGAGATTCCGATCCAGTTGGACTGCATTCGCGTCGCCAGCTACCGCAATGAAACAAAACCCGACAGCGAACCGGAACTGATCTACAGCGTCGACCTCGAAGTGGACAACCGCCGGGTACTGATCATCGACGATATCCTCGACACCGGACGCACCCTCTACATGATTTCCCAGATCTTCGTCCGCATGAACCCCAGGTCCGTCCACACCTGTGTCCTGCTGGACAAAAAGGGCCGCCGGGAAATTCCCTTCGAGGCCGATTTTGTCGGTTTCGACATACCGGATCAGTTCGTGGTCGGGTACGGTCTCGATTTCGCCGGACGATACCGCAACCTCCCCTGCATCGGCACCCTCCGTCCCGAACTGCAGAATCCGCCCGACTGGGCCTAGGCCGAATGCTGCTCGGTTAAGGCGCTGGATCGAAAGTAGCTTAGGCTTCGACTCGACCGAGCTCGCCGAAGTCCGAGTCGAAGTGTGTTCTCCATTGGGCTTAACCAAGCGACACTCCGCTTAGTCCTTTATTCGTGAAATCTTGCGCGAAACACCCAAACTATTCCGAACGGTGTCCGCCACGTAGCGCGCCGCTTCAGCCAGCGCCCCCAGTACTGCGCTAGCTGAAGCGGCGCGCTACGATTGGGTACCGGCTCCGCCGGGTTGGGCTTCGACTCGACCGATCTCGCCGAAGTCCGAGTCGAAGTGTGTTCTCCATTGAGCGTAACCGAGCGACATTCGGCCTAGGCCGGACTTCCCCCGCTCCCGGATTCAGCACTCAGCGGCCGCGCCGCCACTCCTCCAGGATATCCATCCGGAGCGTATGCCGCTCGTCCCGGTCAACCGCCTGCAACCGGTCGTGGATTTCCCTTCGTTCGGTCGGGGTCAACTCCCGCATCATTCGTTGCCAGTCCTCCCGTTCCTCGTCGCCCGTTCGCCGGCCCCAGCCGTCGCGGATACGCGACCGTTCTTCACGGGGAAGCCGCCGGTAGTCGACGATCTCGGCGGCGAGCGCCCGCCGTTCGTCCTCGGACATAACCCGTATCCGGGCAATGGCATCCTGAACCCGGTCGAGTTCCTCGTCGCTCATGGCAAGAAATCCCTCCAGCGCGCCCAACTCGGCCGTGGAAAGCCCGTTGCGGGTTCCCGCTTCATCGTCCTTCCCCGTGCCGGTGGGCATAACCGCCCAGACCAGCACGCCCGCCAGAACGAGGGCCCCCGCCAGGAGCGTTCCGTTTCTAACTGTTGTCTTCATAAGAAAAATGATAGATCGCTTCCCGAATCTCCTCGTCCAGGATCGGTTTCGCGGGTGCCAGCGCTTCGTCCCAGGCAAAGGGATCTTCCAGGTAAACGGGCGCCGCCGCCAGGTCTCCGGCCCGCGATTCGGTCCGGTCCGTACCCGCCCGGAACCAGAGACCGCCCGCGGCCAGAACAATTGCCGCCGCCGCCCCAAACCGCACCAGGTAAGCGAAAAACGGAAACGGCATCACCGTTCCGGCCTCCGCCCGGGCCCGCACAAGCCCGGCCTTTCGCTCGCGGAACCGCGACTCCAAACCGGCGCTGGTCCGGGCAATACGCGCCCGGAGCGATCGGTCGAGAACGTCGTCATCCCATCCCTGGTTCCTCTTATTCATGGTCGTCCTTCCTTATGATTTCCTGCAACCGGGTCCGCGCCCGGTGGATAATGACGTAAAGATGGGATCGGGAAACCCCCAGGGAGCGGGCGATTTCATCCGAACTCAAAGGGGAATTCACCGAAAGCAGCAGGGCGCTCCGCTGCATTTCCGGCAGCAGCTGCAACCCTTTCAACAGCTGCTCTTCCCGTTCCCGGTTTTCCACCGTCGAATCGTTCCCGGTGTCGGGAAACTCCATCGAATCAACCGGCGCCGCAACCAACGGCTTGCGCCGCCGCCGTCGCCATTCGTGTCGCAGTTTGCCGCGGGCAATGGCGAACAGCCAGGCGGGAAAAGTCCCTTCGCTCCGGTAGCGGGGAGCCGACCGCCAAACTTCGGTGAATACCTCCAGGGTCACGTCTTCGGCGTCGGCGAAATTTCCCAGCGATCGATACAGGAAGTTCATGACAGGCAGTTTCCAACGGTCGAAAAGATCATGGAACGCATCGCCGTCGCCGTCGGCCACCGCCTCCATCGCCCGGTCGTCCGGGCCGGGTACGGCGGTGGCGGGTTTTCCAGCGAATTCGGCAGTCATGCATTTTCGGCGATGTTGGCGGTTTGCCGGCGCCGCGGGGGATCCCATCGGCGCCGGCCGTCGATCCCGGTCGCGTTACCGGGCGCCTCCGCGGCCGGCGCCGCGGTTGACGCCCGCTTGCCGCCCCTGGTTCCTCACCTTGCCGGAGCCGTCGCG
>PXDC01000490.1 GCA_003565135.1 Verrucomicrobiota bacterium | reverse complement strand
GGCGACGTCAGTGACATCCTCGAAAGGGGGTAAGAAAACAGATACACCGCATTCGGGACGATGGCTCCAGAGGTGGGTTTGATCTTCCAGGGTGAGCAATGATCGATTTTGGTTTTGCCGGAATGAGAACGATCAGGTTAATTGGCGCCATGGACTGCTCAGTACGCCTGATTTCTTTATTATTGCTCCTCGGATTGACCGCCGCATGCTCGGATTCGGCCACCGACGGTGGTGAACCGGAGGATGGGTCTGTCGATGTTCGCGCGCCGGCCGGCACCGAATGGGTGACGCCCGGCGACGACGGCCGGCTGGTTTACGCCACCGACCCCCGGGGCAACCGGGTCCCCGATTTTTCCCATGCCGGATACGGGGGCGGGGGCGTCGCGCTGCCCGAGGTGCCCACCGTGATCGCTCTCATGCCGACGGAAGGAGACCAAACCGGACGACTGCAGGAGGCGATCGACGCCATCGCGGCGCGGGAGCCGCGTTACGACGGGTTCCGGGGAGCCCTGGAGTTGGGACCGGGTACGTTTGAGGTTGCCGGTACCGTTCGAATCACCACCGGGGGCATCGTGCTGCGGGGTTCCGGGCAGGGAGAGGACGGAACCGTGATTTTTGCCTCGGGAGACGAACGGCGCACGGTCATCGAGGTAACGGGCGAGGGTAACCGGCGGGAGGTCTCCGGGACGCGCCGCAAAATCGTCGATGCCTACGTTCCGGTGGGTGAGCGCTCGTTTCAGGTGGAGGAGGGGCACACCTTTGCTCCGGGGGATACGGTAATCGTTCACCGGCCGGGTACGGGTGACTGGATCTCGGCTATCGGGATGGACCGCATTCCTCCGCGTGCCGACGGCCGGCCGGTAAACCAGTGGCGGGCGGAGCGCTACGGCATCGATTACGACCGGGTGGTCGAGTCGGTGGATGGGGATCGGATCACGCTGGACGCGCCGCTGTTCAACGCCATCGACGAACGGTTTGGGGGCGGGTATGTCTACACCTACACCTTCCCGGGTCGGATTCGTTACGCGGGAATTGAAGACGTGCGGGGCGTTTCGGATTTTTCCGGCGAGCCGGAAGACGACGATGAAGACCACGCCTGGGTTTTTATCGACCTGGAGAAAGTCGAACACGCCTGGATCCGCAACGTGACTTCGCGGCATTTCGGTTTTGGGCTGGCCCGGGCCCTGAGGTATTCCAAGTGGGTGACGATCCAGGACAGCATCTGTCTCGACCCCGTGTCGGAGGTTCGCGGCGGGCGTCGCTACCCGGTGTACCTGTCCGGTCAGTTCGCCCTGGTGCAGCGTTGTTACGCAAACTTCTCCCGTCACGACTTTGGCCTGAACAGCCAGACTCACGGGCCGAATGTCTTTCTCGACTGTTTTGGCGAGGAATCGTTCGCCGACACCGGTCCCCACCACCGCTGGGCGACGGGAGCGCTCTTTGACAACGTCCGCGTGCCCAACCACGGCATCCGGATCCAGAACCGGCTCAACCTGGGCTCCGGCCACGGCTGGGCCGGCGCCAACATGGTGGTGTGGAATTCGGAAGCGGGAGATATCACCCTGCAGAACCCGCCGACCGCGCAAAACTGGGGTATCGGCAATATCGGTCCGAAGCGCGACGGCTACGGGCCGGGCGAGGACGCCTACTGGCAGTCGCACGGGGAACGGGTCCGGCCCGAAAGCCTCTATTTGCAGCAGCTCCGGGAACGGCTGGGAGAGGAGGCGATGGCCAATATCGCTCCGCCGGATGATCTGCCCATAGCGGAGCGATTGGATCTGTCGCGTCTCTGGGGCATCTGAGCGGTCAACCGCCCGTTCCCTCCGCCGGACTTAACCGGCAGGAATGGCAGGAGAATCCGGCCCCGAACGAAACCAGCCAGAACTCCTCGTCGGACGGACGGTCCCGGAACGCTTGCTCCAGGGCGAACAGGACGCTGGGGCTGCTCATATTCCCGAATCGCCGCAACGTTTCGTAGCTTTCGTGCAGGGAGTGCCCGGGAAGCTGTTCCTCGATGGCCGCGAGCACGTCGCGGCCGCCGGGATGGGCGAGTACGGTGTCGACCGCGGGAGATTCCGATCCGGGGTACAGCGATTTTACGGCTGCCGCCGCCTTTTCCGGTACGGTTTTGTCGAGTTTGTTCCGCAGTTTGCCGGCGCGGGATTCGAAACGGAGGAGTTCCCGGTCGGCCGGAATGTGGGTCGTGCGGAAGCCGTGAGCCCGGCGGGCCGGCCGGGCGGGGTCCCGGGCGGTGCACACGGCGGCCGCCGCCCCGTCGGAAAAAAGGCACGCGCTGATGAGGACCCCCGGGTCGTTGTCGAGGTAGAAGGCGGCGGAACAGATTTCCACCGCCACCACGCCGACCCGGGCGTCCGGGCAGGCGGCCAGAAACGAGTCCGCCGCGCGCAGCGTGGGTACGGCCGCACCGCAGCCGAGGCCCACGAGGTCCTGCAGAAAAACATCCGCCCGCAGTCCGAGCTGTTCCGCGACGTAGCTGGTCAATCCCGGGCAGAGGTACCCGGTGCAGGTACAGATTAACAGCGCGTCGAGGTCCTCCGCCCCCAGCCCGGCCCGGTCCAGGGCGTCGCGCAAGGCACGTCCGGCCAGCAGGGGCGCTTCCCGGCGAAAGGTTTCGTTGAGCGCGTCCCCGTCCTGGTCGAAGACGCGTTGAATGTCCGGTGTCACAAAGTGCCGGGCGGCGATTCCGTTGTCCGCCGTCAGTACCTTCCGGAGAATGGCCAGGGAACGCGGATTCAATTCCCCCGCCCGCGGGGACCCGCGGAGAATATCCCAGCATTGGGCCTGGGAAAAACGATGCGGGGGAACGGCGGTGGCTGGCGATTGTACATACATGCGGTCGGTTTCTGATGTGCGTTTGCTTCATTATGGGCACGACTGTCCGCGAACGCAAACCGCCCGGGGATTCCGTCGCGCCTCCCGCCGGCCCCGGGTTGAAGCCGATCCGAAAATCCGGTGAATCGTAACGGTCAGAACCAGTGGTATAAAAAAAAGTACACCAGAACGCCCGTGACCGAGACATAGTACCAGAGGGGAAAGGTCCAACGGGCCCATTTCCGGTGTTTTTTGAATTGCCCTTTGAAGGCGTGGAAGAAGGTGACGATGACCAGCGGGACGATGGCCATGGCCAGGATAATGTGGGAAATGAGCATCGGGTAGTAAACCCACGCCCAGAAACCTTCGCCCCCGAACTCGGTATGAACGCCCCGGACGAGGATTTTGTGCAGGACGTAGAAAAACAAAAAGACCAGGGAGACGCCGAAGGCGCTGAGCATGGCGAGCCGGTGACGTTTGACCTCCCGGCGCAGGATGAAAATAAAGCCCGCGGTCAGCAGGAGGGTGGCGATCCCGTTGAGGATGGCGTTGAGAGTGGGCAGGAATTCGGTAAAGGTCATGGCAAAGCGCCTCCCAGCAACCAGATATCCGCCACCAGGAATCCGAGCAGCAACGGGAGGTAGAGAATCGAAACAAAAAAGATACGGCGGGCGGCGGCGGTGCGGTTGGTGGCGCCACCGAATTGGACGATCCGCCATTGGAAATAACCTCCGAGGGCCAGGGCGGCGATGGCGTACACGGGGCCGGCCTGGCCGGTCACGACCGGAGCCAGGCTGGTCACCCAAAGCAGGATTCCGTAGAGGTTCATGTGCCGGGCAACGCGGCGCCCGGTCGCGTCGATGGTCGTCAGCATGGGAAACCGAACCGCGGCGTAATCGGCACGGTAAAGCCATGCGATGGCGTGGAAGTGAGGCATTTGCCAGAAAAAGAGTATGCCGAAGAGAATCCAGCCGCCGGCGCTCACGGATCCTTCCGCCCCCGCCCAGCCCACCAGGGGAGGAATCGCGCCGGACACCGCGCCGACTTCCGTGCACCAGTGAGTGCGCTTTTTCAGGGGCGTGTAAGCCAGGATGTAGACGGCCACCGTCAGCATGACCAGGAAACCGGCGGCCGGATTGACCCCGAACGCGAGTTGCAGTCCCCCGGTCGCACAGAGCACGATCCCGAGCGCCAGCGCCGCCGCCGGCGGGACTTCCCCCGCCGGTAGCGGACGGTTCCGGGTGCGTTCCATTCCCGTGTCGGTACCGCGTTCGATCCATTGGTTGAGGACGGCCGCGCCGCCCGCGGCCAGCGACGTGCCGATCATCAGGTGGATCAGCAGCCAGGTGTCGACGGTCGGCCGGGCGGCGAAGTAGCCGACGAGCACGGTGACAACGGAAAGGAAACTCAGGCGGGGCTTGGTCAGCTCCAGGTAGCGGCCCCAGGCGGGGAGACTTCCCTTGCTCTCGGTTCCGAGGGCAAGCTTGGAGGTGTCGGAGGCTCCGGTGCGTAAACTCATCGGACGGCAGCCGTTTCCGGCATGGCGGCAGAGCGGCTTTCGGGAGAAACCGTGCGGTTCCGGAGTCGCGTTTCCCGCCCGAGCCGGAAGCAGGTGAAGGTGATGGCCCAGGCGAGCGCCAGGATCAGGGCGCCCACGATCACGTGCAGGGTGGTCGGGTAGGGATTGCGGTTGAACCAGATAATGGATGCGCCCAGGTAAATCTGTCCGCCCAAAAGGATGATCATCGCCGCGGCCATCCCCTTGTGCAGGAACCCGAGAGCCTCGCTCCGCCAGAGTTTCCAGGCGAATACGAGTGTGATCACGGTCACCGCCACCGCTCCGATCCGGTGGGCGAAGTGGATGCCGACCTGGAAATTCCAGGCCGGGGGGAGAAGGGAGTCGGCCGCGGAGAGGGGGAAGTGGGGAATGGCCAATCCCGCGTCGTGGTGCCGCATCACCGCACCGAGAATGAGCTGGATGAAGATGACCGCACAGGTGGCCAGGCCCCAGGTGCGAATGGAAGGGGGGGCGGGCCGGCGCAGGCCCGCGTCGCGTTCGATCCAAAAACGGGACAGGGCCAGCGCCATCGCGACCATGATGCAGAGAAATGCCTGGGCCGTGCAGGCGTGAATGATCGCAAGGGTTTGAGCCAGGAAATTGTGGTCGCCGCCGATATTCAGTTGGTCGAAGACCACCCGCCCGCCGCCCAGCAGCGC
>PXDC01000181.1 GCA_003565135.1 Verrucomicrobiota bacterium | reverse complement strand
TTCATTTACCCTGTTGGATAACCTAACCCCGCAGTTCGAGCTTGAAATATTACCCGAAACCATCTCTTCCCTGCCCAACGACTATGCAGCATGGGGAACCATAACCTTAACAGAGGCTAACATTGTTCCTCTCACTTTCAAAATCCTCACAGAAACACCCGGCAAATTGATTCTCCCGGTTGAAGTAGTAATCCCTCCGGGAGAAACACAGGCGGGCTTCAGTATTGGGGTTCCTGACAATGCGCTCAAAGAAGGCAGCGAGGAAATAGAAGTTACGGCAGCCCTGTTCCTTGAAAGTTGTAATTGCTTCATGCCGGAATCTGCAGGTGGAACATCCAGTAAAAACCTGACGATGACTTCCGATGTGGGTCCCATGCTTACTATAATTGCAAGTCCGCAGCTGGTGGCCGATGGAACCGAAAATGCAGGAACCGTGCAGATAAGCATTCAGGAACCTGCCGAAGCAGATATTCAGGTGAGCATAAGCCTGCTGCCGGAAGGCATCATTGATATGCAGCAAACTATTACCATTGCCCAGGGTGCAACCATGGCAGAAGCCACTTTCAGCAGCATTGCAGAAGCTGTTCCTGAAGGAGAAACCCAGACGGTAAGTGTGCTGGCCGAAGCTGAAACATTCAATGCCGGAAGCCAATGGATTCTGGTAACCAACGCAAGCATGCCTGATTTGCTGGTAAACTCACTGGCACTTTCTGAAAATGAAGTTGCCATTGGAGACGAAATTGAAATAGAGATAGATATTTTTAATCAGGGCCTCAGCACTGCGGCCAACGGGACAGATGTAATGGTATATTTGTCAGAAACCCCATCGACAGGCAGTCATGCTATGCTGCAATCTATCCTTCTTACTCCTGAACCCATTGAACCGGGAACTTCCCTGACCATGACAGGGACTCTGAATCTTTCGGGTTACATTGGAGATTACTATGTTATCGTTGAGCTGAACAAACAAAGATACATCCATGAATTGCTTTATGCCAACAACTTTTCGGAAGCAAAAGCCCTTACCATTCAGCCCGGTTATTATGCCCAGGCCATGGTAGATGAATCGGTTTACAGCGTGAATGACTCCATTGAGATTCACGGTTATGTGCGAGACCTGGATGAACAGCCCTTACCCTCTGTAGAAGTTGATGTTTATGTGGTTGTAAAAGGCACACGCAGGATGATGCGCACCACCAGTGATGAGAATGGTGATTTCAGTGTTCATTTTAAGCCGGTAAGCGGCGAAGGTGGCGATTACTACGTGGGAGCAGGTTATCCGGGTGCAAACCTGGATGAAGCCCAGGACGAATTCATCATTCCCGGTTTGCGCTACCTGGGCGACCCTGAAACATGGGAACTGGTCGTAAATGAGCCCCATACCGGAAGTCTTACGATTGAGAACCTGAGCAGTATGAGTTTAAGTGGTGTTGATGCAGAAGTTCTATCGGCGCAGGAAGGATTAGAGATAACATTTAATGGGCCCATCAGTATCCCCGGCAACAGCACTGCAGAACTTTCCTATACCGTGGTAGCCCATGAGGTTTCAGAAAACATGGAGTTTGAAAAAGTCAAACTCAGGCTTACTTCCACCGAAGGAGCAACGCACCGGTTTGATGCGTGGTCTTTCAGCAAATCGGAAGAAGGCTATATCACGGCCAACCCCGGCACCATGGAAACAACCGTTTTGCAGGGATATGGCAATATCAGGGAAATAGCAGTTACCAATATCGGAGAAGGAGAAACGGGTATGGTTGTGTTTGATCTGCCCGACATCGGGTGGCTTACCATGATCAGTGCCGATACCCTTGAAAATATTCCACCGCAGGGTACCGCGGTCTTTACCATGCGAATCAAGCCAGGAGCAGATGTTCCGCTCAACGTGCCGGTAACGGGCAACTTTGCCATAAATGCAGAAAATGCCAATAGCATTACCCTGCCATTTATTATTGAACCGGTTTCTGAAAACACGGGAGATTTGCTGGTGGATGTGGTGAATGAATACACTTACAATACAGATGAGGCGCCCCATGTGGAAGGAGCCCAGGTGAGTGTAAGACACATGTACACTGGAGAGGTTGCTGCTGAAGGAATTACCGGATCTGACGGCCTTGTCCTGTTTGAAGAAATCCCGGAAGGGTATTATAACCTTGTTGTTTACAAAGAACTTCACGAAACCTATTTCAACACCATCGAAATCAATATGGGTCAGGTAAATGAAGTGCTTGTATTTATCAGTTTCCAGGCAGTTTCCTACTTCTGGGAGGTGGTACCTACTCTTATTGAAGATGAATACGACATCAACCTGATTGCGCAATTCGAAACCCAGGTTCCGGCACCCGTGGTGGTTCTCGATGCGCCGGAGGACATGCCCGATCTTTCACCGGGAGAATTTTTCCCGTTTGTGATTACCATTACCAATTATGGATTGATCACCGCCAATAATGTCAGTCTGAACTTTTCCGATAGCGGGCCTTATGTTTTTAGCTATCTGTTTGATGAGATGGATTTGCCGGCCCAGTCCAGTATACAGATTCCGGTTATTATGGAACTTGATCCCCATGCCGGAGATAAAAGCAATTACCCCTGTTTGTATTACGTCGAAGTGCCTTATGAGTATGAGTGCGGCCCTTTTACTATAACAGGAATGGTCAAGGAGTTTTATTGGCTGGGAGGCCCCCATTGCTTTGGATCAGAACTGGATGGCAACCCGGGAGTGGGAACTTCGACGGCCACGATCTCTGGTGGCGGCCAGGGTCCAGCGCTTGTTGGCTACTTTGCAGGGTGCGATTGCGCCTTTGAGCAAATAGAATGGCTCACTTCCTGCATATTGTGTAATATTCCACCCTTGACTGTGGCTTGTATTCCCTACAACATTTACTCGTGCTTTACCGGTGTATATAAGGGTTGTTATGGCAATGTAATGCAACTCAGCTGCGCTGAAAATGTAGTACGTTGTAGCCCTGACCCTTACTCTTCTGCGGCTTTTTGTATCTATGATTTGCTTACCGATCCCTGTCTGCTCGGACCACCCCCCGGAACACCCGGAGGACCGGGAGGGCCAGACGATAAGGGCAACCTGGCAATAGGTGATGATTTCTATGCAGATTGCCATTTTACAACTGACCCCGTCATGCGTGAAGCACTTATAGGTCTTCAGGCCCAGGCAGAGATACTTCTTGAACTGCAGGAAATAGCCATTTCATGGGCTTATGAATTGTATGGAGACTCCGTATGGTTTGAAGCTCCTGAAGCTGAACTGCAATACTTCTGGGATTATCTGGAAACCCTGGACCTGGATAGCCATTTAACACTCACTCCTGAACTCATCAACCATACTCCCACAAACATCACCCAGAATCAGCTGATTTCATACATTCAGCGCAGAAACAATACCGTGGACATGGAAAATGAGCTGGACTATGATGAAACCAACGTGGTTGATATTGCACGCATAGATTCTCTTAATCAGCGTACTCATGAGATCGAACTGGAAATCCAGTCAATGGGCTACATCGATTCTTATGATATGCTGGAAGACTTGTTCACCAATCTGCACCAGATTTATAGTGGAGCAATTGTACCTATGAAAAACAAAGAGGTGGCGGAAGAACAGCCTGGCACCAAAAACTCTTCTGCTGCTGTATGTGCCCGGGTTACACTCCAGTTCTCCCAATCACTAACCATGACCCGTGAAGCTTTTCAGGGAACCCTTACGCTCTCCAATGGCAGCGAAACCGACGCCATAGAGCAAATCCATCTTGACCTGGAAATCCTTGATGAAAATGGTGTCAACAGCAACCATCTTTTCGAAATTGTTGTACTCTCAATGGATAACATTACGGGTATAGATGGTGGCGGTATTGTTGAATCAGGTGAGAGCGGCACTGTAGTAGTGCAGTTTATCCCCACACAGCAGGCAGCACCTACTCATCCTGTATTCTATAGTTTCGGTGGAAATTTATCGTACATGGACCCGTTTGCACAGGACATGGTAAATCACTTGCTGTACCCGGTTACATTACAGGTAAATCCCAGCCCCGATCTCTATATCGACTATTTCATGCAGCGCGACATTCTGGGCAATGATCCCTTTACCGATGTTATCGAACCCAGCATACCCGCCGAACTGGCAGTGATGATCAACAACCAGGGTGCAGGAACCGCCATGAGTGTCAATATAGAATCGGCTCAGCCTGAAATCATTGACAACGACAAAGGATTGCTGATCGATTTTGAGATCATTGGTTCTAACCTAAGTGGTGAACCCACTCAGCTGGGCTTGATGAATATTGACTTTGGAGATATCGGACCGGGCGAAACGGCTATCGGACAATGGTGGTTTACCAGTACGCTGCTGGGTCATTTTATCAACTATGAGGTTTCCATTGTACACCTCAACAGTTATGACAATCCTGACCTGAGCCTGGTAAGCGAAGTGAATGTACATGAGCTTATCCGTAGCGTCCGGGTTTATGGCGATGCCGACGATGGCATTGACGACTTCCTGGTCAACAACATCCCTGACCTGAACGACTATCCTGATCACCTGTTCTATTCACATGGCGGCTCCGACCCGGTATTTATAGCTGAATCGGCCCACACCGACGGAGATGTAACCCTTGAAAACCTTACGGTTGAACTTACGGTTGAATCCTCTTCTTCCGGCTGGAATTATGCTCGCCTTCCGGATCCGGGCAATGGTAATTTCCGTATTGTAAGCTGTACCAGGGAAGATGGGCAGGAAATTCCCCTTAAAAACATATGGCTCACCCATGTGCGTATTCCCGATGGAGGCATGCCCATTTATGTAGACAATATGCACCTGCTGGATATTTTCAGCGCTCAGGAGGAAATCAGTTATACCGTTGTTTTTGAATTCATTGAGCAGGATCTCCCGGCTGTTACTGAGATCAATGGTGTGCCTGAAGGTATTGCTGACGATCCGGTTACCCACCTTGAAGTGGTATTTAACAAGCCCATAAAACCTGAAACTTTTACTTACGAAGATATGACCCTTCGTAACCAGGGAGGAGATAACCTTATGGATTCTCTGGTAATGATTGATCAGCTG
>PXDC01000208.1 GCA_003565135.1 Verrucomicrobiota bacterium | reverse complement strand
TCCCGCCTCGCCGGCCAACCCGTCCGTTTCCGCTTCCACCTCGACAACGGGGCGCTCTACTCCTTCTGGGTCAGTCCCGATGAGTCCGGAGCCAGCCACGGTTATCTAGGCGCCGGGGGACCGGGCCACCGAGGCATCGTGGACACCGAAGGCAAAGCGACGCCCGCCCGGGCATAGCGGGGATGGCCGCCGGGTGATCCCCGGTTCTTCTTTGCTGCCCATTAATTCACCACATGCCGTGCCTATTGCATAATCGATTGCCGTCCCGGAAGCGAAGTCCGTTCCTCCTTCCCCTCCTTGTGCTTCCATTGGCGGGGGTGGTTTCGCTGCCGCCAGCCAGCGGAACCGCGGTTGAACCGGTGGCGTATTGGTCGTTTGACGACGGATTCACCGCCTCGGTCGGCGGGCCGGCTTTTGATGGCACGCCGGTCAACGGCGCATCCATTGACCCGGACATGTCCCGTTTCGGGCGCGGATCGGCCCGCTTTGAAAGAGCCGCCAGCCAACACGTCCATGTCGCCAATGCCCCCTTCGGCCAAGGCAGCCACACCTACGCCGCCTGGTACTATCTGGATCTGCCCGCCATTACCAGCGGCCGCTATTTCGTGTTGGAGGCGACGGACGGCTCCAATTGGCCTGCTTCCTACGGGTTGCGCCTTCTCGACGGTATCGAATCTGGCCAGGTCTTTAGTCACAGCGGTTCCACGCCGACACCCAATGTCGACTTTCCTGCGGGAAGTCATATGGAGTGGCGGCACATAGCGGTGACCTACGATGCCGACACCCTCGACTTCGGGATTTTTTTGGATGGGGTTGATCTGGGGATTCCCTTTTCCCTTGAAGATGGGGCGACGGCAATTGCGCCTTCAACCTCTCTCTTCATCGGCGGACACCGGGGAGGCACCGGGCGCAACTGGGACGGCTGGATTGACGAAGTGGCTGTCTGGGATCGCGTATTGAGTCCCTCCGAGATTGCCCATCTGCAAACGAATACCATTCCCGAACCGGCTGCTTATTCGGTTCTGGCAGGCATTGCGGCAATCGGATTCGTCATCTACCGTCGGCGCAAGTCTTGCCGTAAGTAAAAAACCGTTACAGTTATTCGTTTCGGCCAAATTCGTATTGTTTGACGGCTTTCCCGAGTCATCATTGAATGGAAAGCTGTTACGCAGATTGTGCACGAATGAACCCGGCGAATCCACGAACTGTAATCCTTCGGCTCCTTATCCTCGGATCACTCACCGGCAGCCTTTCGGCGACCTCGGACAATGCCCGAGTTCTGGCCTATTATCCCTTCGAAGACGCAACGCAGATCGGCGCGGACTTTTCGGGCAACGGCCTCGATTTGGTTCCGGATCGCCGGCATCCCTCTCCCGGCCAGACGGACCTCGGGGTGTTCGATCGCGCGGCGACTTTCGACGGGACCCGCGGACTGGTCGGCAGCGAGAGGCTTTTTCCCGCGGGCTCCTTCAGCGTATCGCTCTGGTTAAAAACCGCAATTGCGGAAGAGAGTCAGATGGTGCTCCGAAAGGATAACGCCCCCGGTTACAGCCTCGAGATCGTGGATGGAGAACCCAGTTTCTATACCAGTCACAGCGAAGGCCACGACAGGATACGCCCCTTCGCCACGGTCGTCGGGGACAAGTGGCATCACCTGGCCCTGGTATTCGACGCCCAAAACGGGCCTGACGGAAATGGAGATTATTCAGGAACGGCGACTCTTTACCTCGACGGCTGTCTCCCGCGGGTTTTCGAGAATGTCCGGTATAACCCGCTGGGCTCGGGGGTCCTGTTCCTGGGCCGACGCGGCGAGGCGGGGTTCACGGGGGCCATCGATGAATTCGCCGTATTCGAAGGCGTTCTCAATGCCCACGAGGTGGGCGCCCTGGCCACCGGGAAACGAAATCCCCTGGATGTGCTCGGCTATGTTCCCTCGAAGATCGTCACCCCTCCGTTTCACTGCCGATTGCCGCCACCTGAAATCACTACGCATCCGGGCCCCGAATACGGAGACAGCAACCGCATGTTCCAGGGAATTCCGAGCGTGGAAATCGCCGCGAACGGGCGCCTCTGGGCGGCATGGTATGGCGGCGGAACAGGTGAGGGCGCGGAGAACTACATACTTCTGAACACCTCGGCCGACTCCGGATCGACCTGGTCGGAGATCAAACTGGTGATCGACCCGCCCCACCGGGCTTCGGAACCCGGTCTTTGGCACGACCCCGATGGGAGGCTGTGGCTGATCTGGAACGAGTATCCCAACGGTCTCAGGGGCACCGACAGCCGAATGTGGGCGATTACGACAGACGAGTCCGGGAAGGAGGATCCATTATGGAGCGAGCCACGGCTGGTCTGGCGCGAGCTTAATAATTTCAACAAGCCGATCGTCCTTTCCGATGGAACCTGGCTTTGGCCGACCGGATCGTGGAACCGGGCCTTTCCCTCCCGTCCCCTGCTCTCGTACGACGGCGGCGAAACGTTTACGCCCGGCGGGAGATTTCTTTCACCAAATCGCGAATTCGACGAATACAACGTTGTCGAGTTGACGGATGGAAGGCTCTGGCTCCTGAACCGTACAAACGCCGGAATGGTGGAGGCCTTTTCCGGCGACGGCGGCCTGAGCTGGACCGATCCGGAGCCTTCCAAGATCCAGCATACGCGCTCGCGGCACTTCCTTACCCGGCTCCGGTCGGGCGGCCTCTTGTTGGTCAAGCACGGAGCGATCGACGAGGACGTCGGCCGGTCCCGCTTGATGGCGTTCATCTCCGACGACGATGGGACCAGCTGGTCGCCGGGTTTGATGCTCGATGAGCGCGAGAGTGTCTCGTATCCCGACGGCGTGCAGGCGGAGGATGGCACGATCTACATCATCTACGACCGCTCCAGGCAGGACGAAAAAGAAATCCTGCTGGCTCGCTTCAGGGAAAAGGACCTGCGCGCCGGCCGGCCGGTTTCGGCGGATGCGAGCTTCGGGCTGGTGGTCAACAAAGCCACGGCGGTGAACACCGCCGTTTACGATCTCCTCCACAACGGCATCGCCCTGGAACACAATCCCCGGCGCCGCACCGACCTGATGGCGTACGGCTTTGACCCACTTCCCGTTCCGTACCTGGAAAACCCGCCTGCCGTCATTCCCATCGATATCGGTCGCCAATTATTCGTCGATGATTTCCTGATAGAACGCACAACGCTGGCACGCAAGTTTCATAAACCCGTAAAGTATCCCGGCAATCCGGTGATGGCGCCGGCAACCGAACTGGAGCGAACCAACAAACACTCCGAAGATATTCCGGGTGCGACTCCTAAAAGCGGAGGAGTCTGGTGGGACCCGCGTGACGGGATTTTCAAGATGTGGTACGAGGCCGGATGGCTGGGATCGCTGGCCTACGCGACCAGCGAGGACGGAAAGCACTGGAAACGCCCCGATCTCGGCATCGTGCCCGGCACAAATGCGATCCTGCCGGCTATCCGGCCCGACTCCACCACAGTCTGGCTCGACCATCAGGTGGAGGATCCCGATGCGCGCTTCAAACTCTTTGTCCGCCCCTACAGCGAAACGAAACACGCCTATATCATGACGTCGCCCGATGGAATCAACTGGAGCGAGCCCGTGCCGACCGGAGGAATGGGCGACCGGTCCACCATTTTCCACAATCCCTTCCGGGACGTGTGGGTCTTCAGTCTTCGGGCCGGCCGCGGAGAGTTCGGACGCGCAAGGAACTACAGCGAGCACCAGGATTTCTTCGAAGCGGGCTCCCTGCCGAACCAGGCGCGCTGGCTGCGAGCCGACAAGCTGGATCCTCCGGATCCGGATATCGGGGACACGCCGCAGCTCTACAACTTCGACGCCGTCGCCTACGAGAGCCTGATGATCGGATTCCATCAGGTTCACCGCGGCCCCCACAACCGCGTGGCGGAACAAACAGGCGAACCCAAGATTACCGAATTGACCCTGTCCTACAGCCGCGACGGCTTTCACTGGGACCGCCCCGACCGGGACTCCTTCATCGCCGCGACCCGAACGCCCGGGAGCTGGGAGCGCGGTTACATCCAGTCCGTGGGAGGAATCTGCACGATTGTCGGAGATGAACTGTGGTTTTATTACATCGGCTACAGCGGAAATACCGATCCCGGGCTCCGCAGTCGAAACCGAATGTATTTCAACGGAAGCACCGGGATCGCCAAACTGAGACGCGATGGATTCGCATCCATGGGCGCGGGCGATGCGGGCGGCGAGCTGATCACCCGTCCCCTCTCGTTCGACAAAGGACGCTATCTGTTCGTGAACGTTGACAATCCCGACGGCGAACTGAGGGCGGAAGTAACCGACGCAAACGGCGCACCGCTTGACGGGTTTGCCCTGACAGACTGCGAACCGGTGTCGGTCGACGGCACGCTTGTCCGGGTCCGCTGGAAGAACGGCAACGATCTTTCCGGCGCACAGGGCACGCCCGTCCGTTTTCGATTTCACCTGGACAACGGACGACTCTATTCGTTCTGGGTAAGCCCGGACGAATCGGGGGCCAGCGGCGGGTACGTCGCGGCGGGTGGTCCCGGTTTCACCTCCGGCGTCGATACCGTGGGCCGGGTACAGTATCCCCCATCGTCCCCGCCCGAACGGATGGGCACGGGTCGGGATTGATTCGGCATTCCGTTCACTTGCCGATGTAAATCTCGTCCAGCCAGAACTCGTGCTCCGGCCCGACAGGCGCACCGTCGTCGACCTCGACGTCCCCGATGTGCAAGGAGTGAATCCTGTCCGTACCCGGGTATTTTTCACCGATTCCGCGTACGTCGAGGATGATTTCCCGCCACTCGCCATCGTCGACCAGGGCATGATTTCCACGCGGCTCAGCCCGGGTGCCCGCCAGATAATAGCGACGTGTGTCCTGCCGGAAATCCCAGTCATCGGTTACGTACTCAGCTGACGGATACGGTGAGACGAATATGGCCAGGGGCGTGCACGGGCTGATCCGATAGCGCAGACCTCCCCTCGGGTACCTTTCGATTTCCCAGTCGCGCGGATGCAGGAATGCGGGCAAAGGACCCGTCCCTTCCAGCGGGGCGACGTGGTGG
>PXDC01000052.1 GCA_003565135.1 Verrucomicrobiota bacterium | reverse complement strand
GGTGACCCGGAATCACGGGCATATCGGCGCGGCCGGCATCTATACGCGACTCAGCCCGCCACGGGACCAAATCGCGTTCATGACCTCCGGCGTACAACTCGACCTGAAACCGGGTGACCCGATTTACCGGGCCGCCGGTATGTCGCCGATGTCGTTCAGCGCACCGGCACAGACGGAGCCCGCCCTCGTGTTCGATTGTGGGGTTACCCACGACCTGCAGGGTGAGAATCCAGCCCCGCCCTACCGTGACGCCGTCGCGCGCCTGACTCCCGGCATCGTCCTGCGCGCAATCGGATTCGGGACGATCTGCCAGGCGTGGGGCGGCCTCTTGACCGGCATGCCCGTGGACGCCGTCCGGGCGGAACACCCTTATACCGCCGCGCACCAGGGAGCGTTCTTCTTTACGTGCCGGATTGACCTCTTTGGAAATCCCGACGAATTCAAGCGGGAAATCGACGCCTACGCGCAGCGCGTGCGGGAGCTGACTCCGCTTTCCGGGACGGCCGGCGCCTTCCTGCCGGGCCACCTCGAAGTTGCGCACGAGCGTGCCTATCGTCGCGACGGCATCCCGCTCGGCGAAAGGCATCGCCGGCGCCTGTCCGAGGTCGCGGAAGGACTCGGGCTCGAGCCGCCGTGGGAATGAGCCGGAGGGGTTCAGCACCGGTCCTCGGGCTACGACTTGGTTCGGTCGCCGAATCCGGCCAACGATTCATGCGCCTGAGAGTGGAACGGCGTTGAACACCCCCGCTGCATGGAGGAAAGTCAATCCGCCCGCGTGGCGCTCAACCGCGCACGTCGGGTTAGTACCGCCTTCGCCGGGTCGGGTTCGACTACCGGTTGTTTCGCGGGTTCGGCTTCCGCGGCACGTAATGGTCGATGAGCTTTCCCTCGCTGTCGAACATCTTGATATCCTGGGAATCCCCGTGAATGGTCAATAGAATGAAGTGGAGAATCGGGGCCGACTTTTCCAGGTACCAGGTTTCCCCGGCATCGTGCACCGGCCTGGTGGGAACTCCCCACGCGCCGTCGCCGATGTAAACAATCCCCTTCTCGTCTTCCTCTTCACCCCGTATCGGCACCGTACGCTTGTAGGCATGGTCGTGATGCTCAAAGGCCACCCGGACTCCGGCCCGTTCAAAAAGAGGACTCCAGTTGGCCCGGATGGCGCGGCTCGTCCCGCCCTCGAGACTGCGAACCGACGGATAGGCGGGAACGTGATAAACCGGAATGACATGAGGAACATGCATCCGGTCCTCGAGGATCTCCGCGAGCCATTCGGTTTGGACGCCGCCCACCGGTCCGGAATGGTCGGAATCCAGAAAAATCAGGCTCATATATTCACCGAAATCAAGCTCCCGGTATCCCGGATGACCGGTGAATGCAAAGAGATCGTAATAATACGGGGCGATCGCCTCGCGGAACTCGTCCGTGTTCTCGTACGCGTCGCGCCCGCCCTCCTGTCGATGATAGGAACGCCCGTCAAGGATCTCATGGTTCCCTATACCCATCAGGACCGGGACAACGCGGCCGTCTTCGGCGATCAACGTTTCCATCATCACCCGGAAAAAATCGTACTCGCGGTCGACCTTTTCCGCCAGGCCATCCGAATACGAAAGATCACCTCCCCAGACGATGAAATCCGGATCCAAGTGCATAGCCGCACGATTGGTTCGCGCCATCATCTCCTCCCGCATCATCACATCGCCCCCGATGGCGATCCGGATGGGTCGATCCGGCGTCTCCGGCATCGTCCGGAATTTGTAAAACGGACTGTTTCGTCCTTCAGCGACATCCTTCAACCGGAAGCGGTATTCCGTATCGGCATCCAGCCCGGTGAGTTCCACCGTGTGAATCATTCGGTCCGAAAAAACCATGGGATGACTGTCGGCCTCCACCTTTCTCAAGTCATCGCCGCCGAGCCAAGCGAATTCCACCGAGGGCTCGAAAACATCGCCCTCGGTGTGCCATTGGATCGTCATGGTCGCGGTCGGATCCCTCTGCCAGCAAAGATACATTGCCACCGGCGTCTCGACGGGCTCTTTCCCGGGGAAGAGCGTCAGAGTGGACGCCTCCCGCGCAATTTCCAGTCGCCGGTTGTCGCCGTCGTCGACCCCGAGATTCAGCCCCGTTAGAACCAGGGTCACACGTCCGTCACGGACGTACTCGTAGCGGAGGTCCAATAAAAAGCCCAACGAGACTCCCGTACTCCCGTCCGTATCGGCGGCGGTCCAGGTTCCCAGTGACACCGCGTACGGATCGTTCCGCGGATCGTCCGCCAGGCCATCGACCGAATCGTCGTTTGCCGGGGCACGGTTCCAGGTGATCCTCGCCGGATCCCAGTCGCCGCTCCCCTCCTCCCAAACAAGCGCCCAAACCTCGATATCGTGCCTCCTCCAGTCGTCCTTGATCACGGACAATTCCGCGGACCCGGAAAAATACGATGCATCCAGTTCGCCGACATCAAAACGCAGGTAAGTTTTCCGCGTCCCGGTCGTCGTGTTTCCCCTTTGTGTGATCAGGGCGGCATCGCTCTGAGGGTCATCCGCGTGGTCGCCTCCCCGGATAAACGCCTCGGCCTCCACGGGCAGGGTCACTCGATTCAAATAATGAGGTTGCAACTCCGGGGCCGCACCCCAAAGCGCGCCCGCACCCATCGCACACCCGGCCACCGCAAGGATGATTCGGGTCGCTTTTCCATACACGTTCATCATTAGCATCGACGTTTATGCCGGCGCCCGCGCACGGTCAACCGATTAGCCTGACCGTTGTACGTTATCCTGATGTTGCAAAAATCGCAGACGTTCGGACTTCGGCGAGCTCAGTCGAGCCGTTGGAAAGCTAACAGTCCGGCCGGAGGGAAATGAGCGAAAGCGAATCGGGAGCGGATCCAAAAGCTGGCGCAGGTATCGTACTGGCGTACGTGAGCGAGCCGGTTGCCGGGCCAACGCCGCCATGGCGGACTTGTGCGATTTAGTCCCGGCAGGCCGGGAGCAAACCCCATGGAAACAAAAACCTGACATAGCCTTTGCCAGAACGCGTTTCCCATATCAGGGTCATGTCACTCCCCTTCCATGTCCCTCCAAAATAGCCGGACCTCCTCATGAAGGAAAGGCTCCTCCGATCCCTCTATTTTATGTGACAGCATGTTCAAGGCATTGCGTTTCTCCAAGACTCCGCCGGTGATCTCATCGGCCCGCACTTGCCGGGCGATGGGAAACAGGACTGCCCGAGAAAACGCGGTTGATTCGTTCAACTCCGCGGAGCAGCATGGGGTGATGAACGATCGTGCGGCGGGTGCTGTGATGGGGGCTTTGATTGGGGAGGCGCTGGGGGTGGGGCCTCACTGGTATTATGACCTGGGGGAGATGAGGCGTGACTACGGGGAGTGGATTACCGGTTACACGGATCCCCGGCCGGACCGGTATCATGCCGGGTTGAAGGCAGGACAACGGTCGCAGCCCGGGTTCATCCTGGCTTTGCTCCTGCGGTCGACGGTGGAAAAGGGGGGCTACGACGAAACGGACTTTTGCCGGCGGCTGGACGAGGAGTTGTTTCCCCTGTTGGACGGTACGCCGGTGAGCGGTCCCGGTGGCTACACCAGCCAGTCGATTCGCGAGGCCTGGCGGCGGCGGGTCCGGGAAGGAAAGTCCTGGACCGAAACCGGGGGGCACGCCGATACGACCGAGGCGGCCGAGCGGGCCTTGGTTCTGGCCGCACGCTATGCCGGGAATCCGGCCAAGGTGGCCGAAAGCGTCAGCCGCAATTGCCTGCTCACGCAGGCCGACGAGTCGATTGTGGCGATGACGACCGCCTATTGCTGTGTGCTGGCTCTGCTTGTTCGGGGAGAGAAATTGGATGCCGCGATCTCCGGTAAGCTGATGGGGCTGGTCAAAGGCGGGGAGCTGCCGTTTCACGCCGTGACGTCCGGTAACCTCGGTCCGCCGCGGCCGGGCGATCCGGACCCGCCCCGAGCCGGACGTTTCTCCTCGCCCGACGCCCTGCTATCCCCCTCCTGCATGGCCCGAGCGGCGTTTGATCCGGACATCGCCATCGAACCGGCATGGAAGGTATCCCTGGTCTACGGGATGCCCTGCGCCATATACCACCAACTTCCGGCGGCGTACTACCTCGCAGCGCGCTTCCGCGACGATTTTGAACAGGCGGTGCTGCACGCCTTGAACGGCGGCGGTCAGAATCAGGCCCGCTGCATGCTCACAGGCGCCCTTGTCGGCGGCCAGGTTGGATTGTCGGGCATTCCCGCCCGGTTCCTCGATGGCCTCGAAGACTCCGAAAACCTGACCGCACTCGCAAAGCGACTGAGCGCCCAGGCGAGCGGAGAGGAGTAGCAGAAGCCGGGGAACCGAGCAATCACCGGGAATCGTCGGGGACGACGATCCCCTGAACCGGATTGACGAACCGGCCTCTCGCGGTGAAGGTCAAAGCCATGCTCCGAAAATCCCTTTTTGCCGGTGTCCTCCTGATCCTGGCGGGCACCCTTGCCGCGGTCTGGTGGCGGATCGACGGAAACCGGATGCCCGCCCGAATGTGACCGAAATCAGTCCCATCGAATACAGGCCCCTTACCCCTCCCCGCTTGCCATCACGCCGATCCGTCACCACCCTCACTCCCCGATGGCTTTCCGTTTCTTCCGCCGCCTCTCGCAGGCAACGGTTGCAGGGACCGCGGGCCCGATTCGAAACGTTCCGAGCTATCGGTCACGAGGAAAAGATGGAAAACTTTCGCCGCTCTGGGCGCATTCAGGATGTCGAAGTCGCCGACCGTCCCCGAATTGTCATTCGAAGGGATGCCCTTTACCACATCGTTGCACGGCCTCCGGACAGGTTGACCCCGGCCTGAAAACCTCCGAATCTACCGCGCAAGCCACCAGCCCCGGGAACCGGGAGAAAATCGCGGTATTACTTTGGAATCGCCGAACCGGAAATGACGCGCACACAAATCCAGATCCCTACCCTTGTCCGCATTAAAGCGGGCGCCCTCGACCGCCTGGGCATCTACGCCCGCCGCCATGAAATCGGTCGGGTCGTCGTCGTCCACAGCTCCGGCCTTCCGCCGGGCC
>PXDC01000251.1 GCA_003565135.1 Verrucomicrobiota bacterium | reverse complement strand
GACGCTTGGCCTATCTCCGCGCTCCCAGGAGCGCGGCCCCATTGAAGCCGGGTATAAGTGCTCATCATTCCCGCAAATCGGGCAATCTCCGCGCTCCCAGGAGCGCGGCCCCATTGAAGCATGCCGGGCCCATCGCCGCATGCACACGTATGCCCGGCATCTCCGCGCTCCCAGGAGCGCGGCCCCATTGAAGCTGCCGGGCGATCTTCAATCTTCGATCTTCAATCTCCGCGCCAGCCTACCGGATTCCCATGAAGGACAGCACCAATCCCGTCGCGGCGGCCAGACCAATGATCCAGAGGACGTCCCATTTTCGTTTGTACATCAGGAGAAGGAAGAGTGCGGCCAGGATCAGTGGAATCGCGTCGAATCCCTCGTCTTGGGTCATGACCACGTTCCACCCGAACCAGATCGCGAGGTTCAATATGACCCCGACCACCGCCGCTGTCACGGCGGTCAGGGCTCGGTTGAGCGTGCGGTTGCCGCGGGTGCGTTCGATGTAGGGCCCTCCGACGAAGATAAAGAGGCATCCCGGGAGAAACGTGATCCAGCTTGTCAATCCGGCCGCAAGGGCCGCCATCGCCAGCGGCGGGAGGCCTTCCGGCTGGTTCCAACCACCGAGGAACCCCACAAACTGGAGCACGAGGATCAACGGTCCGGGCGTGGTCTCGGCCAGGCCCAGGCCGTCCATCATCTCGGTGGCGCTAAGCCAGCCATGAACGTCGACCGCCTGCTGGGCGACATAGGGCAAAACCGCGTAGGCGCCGCCGAACGTAACCAGCGCCGCCTTGCTGAAGAACAGCCCTTCTTCGGTCAGCACATGACCGCGCCCGAACACCGCCAGGCACACGGCCACCGGAGCGAGCCAGATCCCGCCCCATACCAGGGCGCGGGCCGCGGTGCGCCACGCCGCCAGGCGGGGAATGGTTGAGGCGACGTCGTCCGAAACAACGAAGTCACGCCCGCCGTTTCCGGTCCCCGCGGATTCATGTCCGCCCGCAGCGTCGAAAACCCCTGGGGCGATTCGTCCGAATACCAGGCCGATCGCCAGGGCCGAGAGGATGATCGCCGGGAACGGAACGTTCAGGAAAAATATCCCGACGAACGCCGCCGCCGAAAGCAGCCACAAGACCGGCTGGTTGAGGATCCGGCGGCCGATCCGTATCAGCGCCATGACGACAATCGCCATCACGGCGGCTTTGAGCCCGTAAAACACGGCCTCGAGCAGAGGAACGTCACCGAAGGCCACGTAGACCCAGGAAATCCCGAACATCAACGCTGCCCCCGGAATCACGAACAGGGCGCCGGCGACCACCCCGCCCCACGTCCGGTGAAGGAGCCAGCCCGTATAGATCGCCAATTGCTGGGCCTCGGGCCCGGGAAGCAACATGCAGTAGTTCAGTGCGTGAATAAACCGCCGGTCACTGATCCACTTCCGTTTCTCCACCAGCTCGCCGTGCATCAACCCGATCTGCCCGGCCGGCCCCCCGAAGCTGAGCAACCCGATCTTCACCCATACCTTGAGCGCGTCGAGAAACGACGGCGGATGGGGACGGTTTTCGGGGACAGCACTCATAACCCGAAGGCGGCATCACTTCACCGTGTACGTTCGGCCCGGATACACGGCGGTGATTTTCATATTCGGGTAACGTGCCCGCTCGTCATTAACGGCTTCGACGATCCGGTCCCGGTGGTAACGCTCCGAGAGATGGATTGCGTAAAAATGCCCGGTGCCCGCATCCGCAGCGAGGGCGGCCGCCTCCTCCAGGGTCATGTGCGTGTGGCGCTCCTCTTCCTCCGCCCGGTCGCCGGGATCCAGGAAGGTCGCGTCGGTCAGGAGAACCTCGCTGCCGCGAAGGTCCTCCAGGTCACACTGCTTCATGTCGCCGGTATAGGTCCACAACCGCGCGCTGTAGGTTTCCTCGAAACGGTGCTTTTCCTCCGGCGGCGTGTCCCGCAGAATCGCTCCGATGTCGGATCGCCCCCGGTACTCCGGCCGGAGCCGCTTGCGCCGTTCCTCCAGGCGGTAGCCAAGGGACAGCAACCGCGGGTTGTGCCGGGTGCGAAAGGACTCCACGGTCTGTTTGCCCCCCTCCGCCAGGGGAATCGACGCTCCCTCGCGAACCGGTTCCCAGGAGAGTTCGTACCGCAGGCGGTTTCCCTGGGTTTTCCGGATGAATTCCCGCATGGCCCCGATGTGCCGGTCTTCCGCCGGATAATAAACGATCAGCGGACGGAACGGATCCCCCACCGAACGGTTCCGCGCGTTGATAAAGGTAGGCAGGCCCGCGATGTGATCGGTGTGCCCATGGGAAAGGCATATCCGATCGATCCCGAAAACGCGCTTACCCAGGTACGAAGCCGCCCCCTCGCCGCAGTCGAAGAGGGTATGGCAGGCCGGGTGGTAGATCCAAGTGGAATAGAGTCCGGTCGAATAGAGCAGAAACTGCATGAGGTCACTTCCTGCGCCCGCTCATCTCAATGGGCTCGGCGTAGTCGCCCTCCATCGTGTAAGGAAGCTTCCAGTAACGCTCGCCGCCGGACTCGCCAAAATAGAGGTAGGATTTGCTGACTTCGTGCGGATTGCCGTCCGCCCAATAGATATAAAACGGGTCGGTTGCGTTGACGGGACGACGTACGTACTTGTGGTTGCGCTCGCTGTTCCAGGTAATACTGCGGACCTTTTCCCACCGGGCTCCCTGGTCGATACTCTCCCATTTCTCGACTTCGCCGCCGGTTTGCCACTGCTGCGGGCCGACGCCGGTCGGGCCGATGATGACCCACCGGTCGCCGTAAACCTTGAGCACGCCCTGGTCGTAGTTGTGGTCGGAACGGGTCACGACATGATTCTTCCACTCCTCGCCGTTCCAGTGGAGGATCTCCCAGAAACGCGGCTCATTGGCGGGTCCGGGCTGATGTCCTCCACTGGTCACATAAAGGAGAATAGGGTTTCCGTCCTTGTCGAAGTTGATATCCACCACGTACATCAGGCGTCCCTGCGATTCGTAATCGATCACCCGCGCCGGATTGTCGATTTCCTCCAACGGGACATCGAGCACCTCTCCTTCGATGGTTGTCCAGGTCTCACCCATGTCCTCCGTCTGGACGTAATACAGGTCGGTCCGCCGGTCGACGCTGCCGCCCGGGTGCCGGTTGAAGAACGTGGCGATCTTCGAACCCAGGTGGTAGCTCGACTGGTAGTGCCCGCGCATCCCGGCCAGTTTCCGGTGTTCGCTCCACTCGTAACCGTCGGGACTTGTTTCCCAGTAGAGTTCGCGCCCGCGGGTGTACTTGGTGAACAGGTGAATAAAGCCTTCGCCTTCAATCCACCAGGGTTGAGGATAGGTCATCTCCTGCTCCTGCACCCGCTCGAACTCGTCGACGCTGTAGGGCTCGGTGCTGCGATATTTGAATCCCGGCCGGCCCCGTCCGCGCCCGCTGATGAACACCCAGATATGCCCCTCGTCATCCATGGAAATGCTCGGGTTGTCGTGGGGGTCGTTCACCCCCTGCTTGTCATGCACCACGGTGGGGCGCGGCACACGGTGGTTGGCGTGATCGTAGTACGACGCCATGATCAGCAGGTATCGCTCGTCCACGATCGTTCCCCCGTAAACGAAGAAGGTTTTGTCGACCTCCTCGGCGTAGACCGCCAACGGGATGTGTTTGGCGGTGTAGGTGCCAAGCCCGCCCGAATACTTGTCACCGTACTCGGAGAATTGCCCGAGCGTGAACCAGATGCCGCGGTAACCGGCATCCGTTCCCCCCGCCACAGGACGGATATCCTGCTCCAGTTCCCTTCGCGCGATTCCTTGCGGAAAATCTTCCGCGCGCTCGGCCAGGTGGTAGCCGCCGATCACAACGACCCCGCCGGGATTCATCATGGACAACCGGACCTCCCGGTCACCGGCGGCGACAGGAAAGTGGAATACGGTATCAACCTCGTGCGTGCTCCCGGCGGAAGGCCAGGAGAGACGGCTGAAATAGGACCCGTCGATTTCGATCTCAAGCATGGCACCGCCTTGAGACGCTGCCGCCACCTGGATGCCGAGAACGGCATCCCGCTCGAAACTGGTCCGGATCACCATGGGTCGGTGCAAATCCCCGTCGCGCGAGCCGTACAGCCGCGCACTGAGATCGGCCGCGCTTTGCCGTGCCTCGTCCGCCGACAACGCGGTCAGGTCCAACGACCAGGTTCCCGGCTCCGCTCCGCGTTGCTGGATTCCCGGTTCCAGGACCAGCGGGAGATCCTCGGACGATACCGCGGCCGCGGCCGGGACGGCGAGGAATGCCGCGACGAACAAAAGGCGTAATGGGAGCGAGAGTTTGTTTTGGGCCAGGGATGTGCGCATGGTATTTTCGGTCGGAGGTTAAACGGTGCTCGTGAACCCCACCGTTCAAATCCATCGACAAACCGGTGGCAAGGAATAAAGCCACGACGGCCCCCGCGGCGTCCTCTCGCGGAAAAACCGTCCCGTCAACCGCTCAGTCAAGGACGCGGCCGGCCGGGACCTCGAACGGGACGCCCTCGACGCCTCCCGGCTCCGGTTTCAGACCATGAACTTCGCGCGAGTAACGGAACGTTCGCCCCTCGTAGTTGCGGATCACGATCTCGCGGTCGTTGATCTCACGGACATACTCGGGATTGATCGGAACTTTTCCGCCGCCTCCCGGTGCGTCGATCACAAACTGCGGAACCGCATAACCGGTCGTGTGCCCACGGAGGTTTTCAATGATTTCCAGCCCCTTGAGCACATCGGCCCGCAGGTGGGCGCTGCCGGTGATGAGGTCGCACTGGTAGAGGTAATAGGGTCGAACCCGCATCACAAGGAGTCGATGCACCAATTGTTTCATGGTGTCGACATCGTCGTTGACCCCCCGGAGAAGAACCGACTGATTCCCCAGCGGCACGCCGGCGCGGGCGAGCCGGTCACAGGCCTCCTTGACCTCGAGGGTGCACTCTTTCGGGTGGTTGGCGTGAATGCTCATCCATACCGGCTCGTGTTTGCGAAAGATATCGCAGAGCTCCGGTGTGATCCGCTGGGGCAGGAAAATCGGAATCCGCGACCCGATGCGGATAAACTCGAGGTGTTCGATG
>PXDC01000200.1 GCA_003565135.1 Verrucomicrobiota bacterium | reverse complement strand
CGCGCTACGGCCGGAGCGGCCGGGCGGTCGGGTTTGATGTCCACCCGCAGTGCGCCGCTTTAGCCAGCACCCCCGAGCCGCTCGCCCGTATTTTGGCGCGGTACGGCCGGCATGCGCTAGCTGAAGCGGCGCTACGGCCGGAGCGGTCGGGCGGTCGGGTTTGAGTTCCACCCGTGAGCCGCTTTAGCCAGCACCTCCGGTACGGCAGAGGCTGAAGCGGCGCGCTACGGCCGGAGTGAAAACGAAGATGGCGGATCAATGTCACGGATGGATGAGGGATTAACAGGGCGAACGGGTTCCGGCGGCACCGGGATGGCGTGTTCCGGCGGGGCGGCCCGCGGCGGGCCGATTCCCGGGATCCGCTCAAGGGACCTGGCCCGGCAGGCGGAAACCGCCCTGGACCGGCTGATTCTTGAACGGCGAATACTGTCGCCGCGCCGAAACCTCGTCGAGCTCCCGCACCGCCTCGGCCGGAAGCCCGGCGTCGGCAACGTCGTAGATACGGGTATAATGTTCGGGACGCGAACCGCCCAGGATTACGGTGGTGACCCAGGGCTTGCTTTTCAGCCATAATATGGCCGCCTGGCTCATCTCCAGGTTGTTTTCCTCCGCAACCCGGCGACAGGTTTTCACGACGTCGACCCCATCCCGGTCCCGCAGCATTTCGTGCCAGCGTTCGTTTTCAAAACGCACGTTCTCCGGAACCGTCACCCTTCCGTCACCGTCGTGGTATTTCCCGGTCAGGACCCCGCCGCCCAGCGGACTGTAAGCCATCAGCGCGAGGTTGACCCGACGGCACAGGGGAACGGATTCGCGTTCGATCTGCGGATTGACGAGGGAATAATCCGCCTGGAGCGATACGGGAGGATTCAGGCGGCGGGCGTGACAGGTCCCGAGCATGTAACCCGCCTGCCAGGCATAATGGTTGGAGACCCCCCAGTAACGGATCTTCCCCTGGGACACCAGGGTGTTCAGGGTGTCGAGGGTCTCGTCGATCGGGGTTTGATCGTCGGGATGGTGCAGTTGATACAGGTCGACGTAATCGGTCCGCATCAGCCGGAGACTTTGTTCCAACTGGTTGATAATATTGACGCGACTGTTGCGGGCAACGCGTTTATCGCGGCTGTGCTGCCGGTACACCTTCGTCGCCAGGTAAACCCTCTCGCGCTTCCCGGCGGAAAGGATGCGCCCCAGGAGATCCTCGCTGTCACCGTAACTGTCCGCGGTATCGATGAAATTGACGCCGTGGTCGATGGCTTCGTCGACCACACGCCGCGAGCCCTCCAGGTCGAGCTTCCGGCTGAACATCATGGTCCCCAAACAGAAACGCGAGACCATCATCCCGGTATTGCCGAAAATTACGTACTCCATGATACCCTTTTCCTTTCGTTTATTTTTAAAAAAACCTGCCGCTAATACACCCGTTTGCGCCGCGGCCCGACGCCGTGCCGAAGGCCGCCCGTTCCGGTCAGGACGGCGCGCCTTCCAGGTAACCCGCGGCCTCCCCGCCCAGTTCGCTTCGCAGCATGCCGGCCACGTCGACATCCGCTCCGCCCACGATGCCGTCTCCCTCGTTCTCCCCGAGGGAAAGCGATTTCAGGCCGGCCTCCACCGCGGCGGTGACCCAGAACCCGGTCTCGTGCGGCAAAAGCGCCTTCCGCCGCTCATCCTCGGTCATGCGACCCTCGCGCAGGGCGCGGATGGCGTCGAAAATCCGTCCGGGCCGGCTCATGCCGAATCCGGACACCCGTCCGTCGGGCTCGAAGGTCTCGAACAGCACGTTGTTCTCGCTGAGCCCGGATTCGTGACTCAGTTCGCGGAAGCCGCTCCGGGCGCCGTCGATATCGATCATGCCGTCGGTGCAGATCAGGCGCGCCTCCCCTACCGAGAGGGCCCACGCCGCGTTGGGCAGGTGCCAGCCGGTGACCATGTGGGCGGTGGTCCCGTTGGCGAAAACCACGTCCAGGCTGACCATATCCTGGCCCTTCGCCGGTTCCGGGCGGAGCCCCGGCAGCTTCTGGCTCCAGGAGCGCGCGCGAACCCGTGCCGGTACCAGCCGGACGATCCACAACAGCGTGTCCAGCATGTGGGAACCGAGGAAAGTCAGCGGGGAATTTTTTTCCGCGAAATCCGGCGAGGCAAAGAAACGGGGGTCGTGATTGGGATCGGCCACCAGCAGTTTATCGAGCATGAACCAGACCGAGGTCTGGTAGGCGCCCAGGCTCCCGCTGCGGAAGCGTCGCGCCGCGGCCAGCGTGCGCGGATCATCCCGCTTGTGGAAATCCACGCCCAGGAAGCGCCCGGTCCGCCGCGCGGTCTCCACCATGGCGTGGGCGTCCGCCACCCCGGCGGCGAGGGGTTTGGGCACCATGACATCGCAACCGGCCTCGAGGGCGGCGATGACCGGCTCGGCGTGCCGGGTGTCGGGCGTGTTCACCTGTACGGCGTCGAGGTCGACCCGGGCGAGCATCTCGCGGTAATCGGAGAAGCGTTGCCCGGGGGGAATGTTGTATTGGTCGCAAAACCCGGTCAGCGCCGCGTGGTCGACATCGGCGGCGGCCACCACCCGGAGCCGGGGGGACCAGTCACTGTGAAAAAACAGGTACCGGTAAATCTCCCGGACCACGCTGCCGGTACCGATCAAACCGATGCGAAGCGGCTCACTCATAGGGCGACCTTCCGATGTCCTTCTCCATCACCGGTTCCAACCTGCGGGAAACGAACGGGAAACGCAACCCGGAACCTCGCGCCGGGCCGCCGGACCCGGTCCCGGCGCATCGCGGCCGGGGCCTAATGGGCGATGGCGTACCGATTCGCCGCCGCCCGGGTCAGGGAAACCCACTCGTTCCAGGAATCCCGGAGCTCGCGCCGCAGGTGACGAATCTCGGCCCGGAGGGCGGCGCGCTTGTCCGCGGACGCCTTCTTGAACTCCCTCAACTTGGCCATCAGGGCGGTGGCGTTGTTTTCGAAGCGGGCGGCCAGTTTTTCGACCCGTTCGGACAACTCCCGGGCAAAATCGTCGAACTCCCGTTCCAGGCGGTCGAGGAGCAGTTCCTTGTCCTTCAGGACGAGTTTTTTCTGAATCCGCACCTGGTCGACCGTCCGAAGGGCCCGGACGACACCGAGCCGGGACGCGGTCCAGATCAGCCATTTGGTCGGATCGAAATGGTACCAGCGAATGCCGTTGCGGTAATCGCCGGCAAAGACGTGGTGGTAATTGTGGTAGCCCTCCCCGAACGTGAGAAAGGCCATGATGGCGTTGTCCACCGCGCTCAACTCGCGGGCGTAGGTTTTCGCTCCCCAGGTGTGGGCCAGGGAGTTGATGAACCAGGTGCAGTGATGGATGGCAAAGATGCGCAGCAACACCCCGGCATAGAGCGAGGCCAGGGGGTGAAGAAAGAGGCAACCGATCCCGAAAACCGCCCCGTTGACCGCGATGGCGAGCGGAATGTAATAGCGGTCCTGGAACATCACCCTCGGATTCTTCATCAGGTCCGAAACCAGGCCCGGCTGAAAGTCGCGCTGGTAGTCAAACAACCAGAGAACGTGGGCGTACCAGAAGCCCTTGTTGATGGAGTACGGATCCTTCTCGCCGTCGACGTGATTGTGGTGGAGCCGGTGGTCGTGGGACCACTTCAGGGCGGTCCACTGGAACCCGAGGGTCGACGTGATCAGCACGGTCCATTCGAACAGCGGGTGGGCCGAATAGGCGCGGTGGGAGAACAGCCGGTGGTACCCGGCCGTGATGGAGAGGCCGCCGACGATAAACGTCACCAGAAAAAAGAGCGCCGCCCACCACGAAAACACGCCCACAAAGAACGGCAGCAGGGCCAGCACCAGCAGGTGATAGGTCAGAATAAAAGTAAAGGTGTCCCAGTTTCGTATACGCATAGTGTCTTGGATTCTCCCGGAGCCGCCGAAACGGCGGAAACCGTAAAGTGATGGACAAGAAAACGCCCGAAGGTTGGTTATAATCCCGTCGCAGGCAAGAGGAAAACACCGAAAGGATCCCATCAAAAGCGCCCGGACGCAATGGTTTCCGCCGCATTTTTTTTAGCGGCGCCGGCAACGGATCCCCGCCGCCGGCAACGGCCCGGGATCCCGGTCACCCGGTGGTGCGGAGGCCGCTGGCGATGGCGTTGATGGAGAGCAGCAGCCGCGGGACCAGCGCTTCGGCCTCGTCGTCGCGGCCGGCGCCGAGCGCCCCGCGCCACGCCCGCAGCAGCCGAATCTGCTCGCGGTGAAGCAGGCGCAACCCGCGATCGCGGGCGTGAACCGTTTTGAAAAAGCGCGGGCGGCGCTCTTCGATACTGCCCCCGAGAATCGAGTCGAGGCACCGGCCCGTCAGCCGGTGTTCCTCGAGAATCCGGGTCAGGAGCCGCTCGCGCAGGGTGTCGTCGGTGACCAGCGAGGCGTAATCCCTCATGATTTCCGGATCCGCGCTGGCCAGGTTGCTCTCGATATTGAAGAGGACGTAGCGCAGGAAGGGCCAGCGGGCGACCGATTCCTCCAGGCGCTGGTAGGCGTCCCGGTCGTCGTTTCCCAACGCCTCGAGGGCGGTCCCCACGCCAAACCACCCGGTGAGGTAATAGCGGGCCTGGCTCCAACTGAAAACCCATGGAATCGCCCTCAGGTCGGCCAGCGTGGCCTGGCCGGTGCGGCGGGAGGGACGGGATCCGATGCGGCTGATTTCGAGCGCGTCGATCGGGGTGGTTTCGCGGAAAAAGGTGATAAAATCGGGATCCTCCACCAGGTCGCGGTAAGCCCGGTGGCTCACCCCGGCCAGGCCGGCCACGATCTCCGGTATTCCCTCCGGCGGGGACCGGTCCTCCTCCAGCAAACCGACCCCGACGGACCCGGCCAGCAGCAGCTCGAGATTGTAGGCCGAGGTTTTGCGGTTGGTGTATTTCTGGGCCACCGTCTCCCCCTGCTCGGTCACCCGGAGCCCCCCGGTCAGGGCGCCGGCCGGCAGGGCTTCGAGAAAACGGTGGGTGGGGCCGGCTCCCCGGCTGGTGGTCCCCCCGCGGCCGTGAAAGAAGCGGAGCAGGACCCCCTCCTCCCGCGCCACCTCGACCAGGCGGAGCTGCGCCTGGTGAAGGCCCCACTGGCTGGCGAGGATGCCGCAGTCCTTGTTGCTGTCGCTGTAGCCGATCATGACCGGCTGTACCGCAGGCCGGTCGGGCGGCTCGAACTCCTTGAAAAACTCGAGGTGCCCCACCCATTGATCACAATCGCGGTGCAACCAGGGAAGGCTGCGCCGCGTGACCGGGTGGCGCAGGAAATCGCGCACGATACCGGGGGCCCGCTCCAGGTCCTCCAGGGTCTCGAAAAGCGGGGTCACCGGCAGCAGACAAACCAGGCCGTCGGGGGTGTTGCGGGTGAGCCCGGCCTCCCTCCCGAGGAGGTAGACCACCAGCAGGTCGCTCAGGCTGCGGGTCATGCTGATAATCAGACTTCCGAGACCCCCGCGCCCGAAATCCCGCATGTACCGCTCCAGCACGCCGTAACAGGCGAGCACGTCGTGCGCCTCTCCCTCCAGGGGAGTATCCCCGTGGACGAAGGGTCGCGGCGACAACAACTCCCGGTTTAAAAATTCCAGCCGCCTCTCCTCCGTCCAGGACGGAAAGGAATCCGCCTCGGGAATGCCGGCGGCGGCCATGAGGCGACTGAGCGCCCGATCGTGAAACTGGCTGTTCTGCCGGACATCGAGCACGGCGAGGTGAAACCCGAAAACCTCCAGCAGGCGCTGCACCGGGCGCACGTTGGCCTCGACGATCCGGCGCGCCCCGATGGAGACGAGCGTCGACTCGATCAAAGCGAGATCGCTTTCCAGTTCCACCGGGAACCGGTAGCCCCGCCCGGGCGAAGCCGAACCGCCGTTGAGCTTGAGCCGGCACAGGGCCAGCGTCTCCCGCCAGGGTTCTTCCCCGTGTTCGCGGCGGATGACTTCGGTCTCGGCCCCCAACTCCTTGCGCAACCGGTCCCTCCTCCGTATCAATTCCGCGGGTACCTCCTGCACGTAAGACGACAGCCCCACCAATTGTTCCGCCTGCCCGAGCCCCCGGTCGAGAACGGCGAATGCTTCTTGGCGCAACTCGTACAACGTCTCCCGGGTCACCTCCGCCGTCACCAGCGGATGGCCGTCGCGATCGCCGCCCACCCAGGTGCCGAACCGGAGGCGGGGCAACACCCGCCTTCCGCCGGACTCCGCGGCGTAACCACTCCGGTCCCACGCCTGGAGGAATCGCCGGTCGAGCATATCGAGCACATCGGGAAATTTTTCCCGCAGGTAATAAAGGACGTTGTTGCGCTCCGAGACCACGTCCGGCTTGTTCAGGAGAATCTCCCCGGTCCGCCACAGGCGCTCCAGCGCGACCTTGACGTCCTCGCGAATCAGCTCCCGTTCGGCCGGCGCATACATCCGGTTTTCCAGTTGCACCAGGAGCAGGAAAATCGCGCGGTGCTGGTCCAGCACGGTCCACCGTTTGGCTTCGGTCGGATGGGCGGTCAGGACGGGCTCGATTTTGGCGGCGGAAAGGTGTTCGAGGACCGAATCGGCGCCGACCCCGGCCTGGCGCAGGCGGCCCAGGTAGTGGTCCCACAGTCCGGGTTCCGCGGCGAATCCGAGCTCCATTTCCCGGGCCCGCATGACCTGGTTGGCGGCGTTTTCCTCGACCAGATTCAGCAGTTGAAAGGCAATCGAGATGACCTGGGCTCCCCGCGGCGGCAACGGCTGGTCCGCCGGGGGATCCGGCTTCGCCGGATCGATCAGGTCGGCCAGCCGGTCGTAGCCCAGTTCGGCCAGCACCTCCCGCCCGCAATCGGTCAGGAACCGGTAGTCCTCGTCGATCTTGCGGAAACCGAAATCCAAAAACTTCGTCCACGAATCGGTCATCGCGCCAACCCTAGGGGGCGGGACCGGTCGAAGCCAGTCCCGATTTTCGCCCTGTCGACCGGCCTCAATCCGCCACCGGCCGGCCGCGCTCCCGCGCCCGTCCGAGGGCGACCGCGGCGAAGAACGAAACCCCGGTCAACACCACGATGAGGACGAGCGCCCCGGTCAGGATGGCTGGCACGGAGAAGCCGAGGTCGAGGAGCAATCCGAAAACCAGCGGCGCCAGGGCCGTGCTGAGCACACCGACCATACTGGCCACACTGCGGATCTCGCCGAGATTCTCCACCCCGTACACCTCCGCCCACACGGCCATGGCCACGCTCTGCCCCACGCCCATGCTCATGCCGAGAACCACCAGGTAGGCGTAGGCCGCCCATTCCCCGGTGAAAAACACGAGCACGGCGCCGGAAAGGCAGAGAAAGAGCATGTGCAGCGGCAGGAGGCGGATCGCGCTCAGGCGATCGATCCAGGGGCCGGCACCGAGGGCGAGCACGGCCCGGGTCACGGCAAAGGCGGCGAAGGCAATGGCGAACACATGCTCCCCCCAGCCCCGGCTTTCGGCGATGACGGCCTGGTAAAAGATAAATCCGGTGCTGAAGAAGCCGATCGGCACCAGGGTGACGAGGATCAGGTAGAAGCGGTAGTCGGCCAGCAGCGTCCGGGCCCGCCAGGTACGGGGCGGGGCGACCGCCCCGACGTCCGACGGGAGGGCGTTTTCCAGGCGGCGGCTGGAGCGCAGGAGCCGCAGCGAGAGCGGGGCCAGCACCAGCGCGATCACCGCGGCCGAAATCCCCCAGGAATAGCGCCATCCCACGGCGGCGATGGCGAGGGTGATGAGGGCGGGAAACACCATTTCGCCCAGGGGATACCCGGTGCCCGCGATGGCCACGGCCTTTCCCCGGTTTTCCGTAAAGTACCGGCCCGCCGTGGTCATGGCCACGTGACCGCAAAGCCCCTGACCGAAATGGCGCAGGGTCAGCATCCCGACAAAAACAAAAATCCAGTGCGGCGCGACGGCGAGGACCAGCGCGCCGGCGGCGAGGCCGCAGCTCACAAGCAGGGTGTAGGTGGCGAGGGGAAGCCGGTCGATGTGCCGTCCCGTCCACGGCAGGAGAATCGCGCTGCCCACCGTCGCCACCCCGTACATGATGCCGATCGCTCCCTCGCTCAGGGCGAACGCCTCCACGAATTCCGGCAGGTAAAGCGACAACAGGAAGGTCTGCCCGAAGCTGGAAAAAAACGCCAGCAGCATGGAGAACGCGAGCAGCCGGCTGTAACTGCGGAAGAATGGGAGATACCTCATGAAAATAAAAGACGGGCACTTCAGCAGAGAAACCGCCGCCTAGCAAGCCCGCCACGCCCCGGTTGACGCGACGGGGTGGAAGAGACTTGTCCCGGACGAAAAATCCGGAAAGGCTCGGGTTATGATATCCGGGAAAGAAGCACTCGAACGCCTGCGCGAGGGGAATCGCCGTTTCGCGGCCGACGCCGCCACTCACGACGGCGCGGGCCGGACCCGCCGCGAGGCGTTGTCCCGGGGCCAGGAGCCGTTCGCGGTGATCCTGGGCTGTTCGGATTCGCGGGTGCCGGCCGAGCTCGTCTTCGACCAGGGCCTGGGAGACCTCTTTGTCATCCGCGTCGCCGGCAACATTGTCGCCCCCTCCCAGGTCGGAAGCGTGGAGTTTGCGGTGGAACAATTCGGCACCCGTCTGGTGGTGGTGATGGGGCATTCCCACTGCGGCGCGGTAAAGGCCACCCTGGACGAGCTCGAACGCAACCGCGAAGCGCGCTCGCCCAACCTGCGTTCGATCGTCAGCCGCATCCGGCCGGCGGTGGAAACCCTGCTGGAAACCGACCTGGCCCGGGACCGCGAAGCCCTCGAAGCCCACGCCATCCGCGCCAATATCCGCGCCGCCGCCCACCAGCTTCGGACCGGTTCGGCCATCCTCGAGCAACTGGTGAAAAAGGAAGGGCTGCTCGTCGTGGGGGCGGAGTACTCCCTGGAAACCGGCGTGGTTGATTTTTTCGAAGGGGTGCCGGATTAACCGGGCGTCCCGGTTTCGTCCTCCCGCACCGGGTGCAGGGCGAGGCGTTGGCCTACGCCCCGATAGCGATCGGGGTGACAGGTGAGGACGAGGATCTGCACCCGGCGGGCGAGGGATTCCAGAAAGTCGAGCACGCGCTGCTGCCGGGTGGGATCGGTGTTGACGAGCACATCGTCGAGGATGAGGACCTGCGGCTCCTCTTCCGCCAGCTCGAGGGCAACCGCGGCCCTGAGGGCGAGCAGGAGCTGCTCCCGGGCTCCCTGGGACAGGCTTTCAAAGGGGATGCCGCTTTCGCGGTCCCGCCCCACCCCGGTCACCTGCAGATTTTCATCCAGAAACACCCGCCGCTCGCGCCGACCCGTAAGCTCGCCGAACTGAACCGACAACTGTTCCTCCAACGGAGCGAGAACCCGTTCGAACGCCTCCCGTTTGCGAAAGCCCAGCAGCGTGGCCAGAAAGCCGGCGGCGCCGGAACGGCGGCGCAGCGCGCCCGCCTCCTCCCGCTTGAGCGCGATTTTTTCCCGGAGCCGAACCTCGCGGGAATAGAGCCCTTCGGAACCGCGCTGCCTCATTTCCCCCTCCATGCGCAGCAGGGCCTCCCGGCGCCGATCGTGCTCGGCGCCCGCTTCCGACGCGGCCTTGACGGCACGGTCGCGGCGCCCGGGCAGGGCTTCCCAATCCTCGGGCAGCAACCGCTTGGCCTCCTCCAGCCGGGCCTCCGCCTGGACGAACTCGCGGCCGGCGCGCCGGCGCGCCTCCTCCAGCCCGCCGTCCCCGTAACGCTCGGCCATCTCCTTGAGACGTGTCTCCAGGACCACGGCGGCGGTGCGCAAGCGGTTCCGTTCCCCTTCCGCCTCCCCGCACTCCCGTGAGTTGGCGGTGAGATCCCGGCGCAATTGTTCCGCCTCCCGCTGTTTCGCCGCGTGCTCCTCCTCCAGGGATTGCCGCTTCCGTTCGTTTTCCCGGTCCCGGCGGCGAAGCTCATCCGGGTCGCACCCGTCCGGCCCGTCGCCGGCGGCATTCGATTCCAGCAGTTTGCCCAGCGCCGCCTCCTCCTCCCGGACCGTTCTCCGCAAGTCGTCGGCGCTCCCGAACCGCCCGAGAACATCGCCGATTCCCTGCCGCAGATTCTTTAAATCCGCGTCCAGCTCCCGGGCGCGGGCACAGGCCACCTCCAGGTCCTCGAATCGCTCCGTCCCCAGCTCCCTGAGCGCGGCGGCGAGATTCTCCTTTGCCGTCTCCAGGGCCTGCTGTTTCTCGCGCACTTCGGCGGCGCCGGACCGAATCTCGATCCGCCCCCACTCGGGCAGGTGCACGACCAATTCCCGCGCGGCCGCAAAATCCGCGGATTTCCCGCCCTCCAGCCGGTGCGATCGCCGGCCCTCCTCCGGTGTATCCGTTTCCATCGTACGATCCTGAGCAGCCGTGACCGAAACAGCCAACCCGGCGGCGGCGAGCCGGTTTTTCAGGTCGCGGATTTCCCCGGCCAGCGCGCGCAGCGCCTCCAGCCGTTTCCCGGACAGGCGGGGCAGGCCCGCCCGGTCGCGTTCCTTCGCCTGGAGCTCGGCCTCCCGGGCTTCGATCTTTTCGAGGAGTTCCTTTTTTTCCGCCAGCGATTCCCGCGCGGCGGCAATCCTGAGCCGGAGCTGCACCCCGGCCTGCTCCGCCTTCAACCGGCGCACGGCCTGCTCCACTCCCCGCCCCTCCCGTTCCACACGGGCGAGGCGTTCCTCCAGCTCCCGGCGAATCCGCTGCAAACGCTCCACCCGCGCCTCGGCGGCTTCCGTTTTTTCGCGATTCGCGGCCTGTTCGCTCTCGGTCCGTTTGCGCTTCTCCGCATCGCGATCGACCGCCTGCAAGCGCTCGTCCGCCTCCGCCAGGGCCTTTTGCAGGGTCCGGACCTCCCGGGACGCCGATTCCGCCCGGCGCGCCGCCTCGATCAGCCGATCCGCCTCCTCGCGCGTTCGTTCCTTTTCCCCCCGCAGCACCCGGAGTTCCTCGGACAAGCGACCGAACGCCTCCTGCTGCTCCTCCAGCCGGAGCCTTCCGGCGGCGACCTCCGCCAGTTCCGCCTCCAGGGCCTCCAGTTCCCCCGTGAGGGCGTGCAGGGGTCCGTTGCGCTTGACCTGCCCGTTGGGGGTGAAGCACTCGTGGAACCGACCGGTGAGGGCGGCCTCGAGGGAATCGGCCACCGGGTCCACCTCGACCCGCGCCAGGGTCGCGCGAACCCGCCCCCCGGCGTTGCCGTCCCAGGACGGCCAGGCGGCGGGTTCCTCCTGCCGCGCCCAAAGGTAGCGCAGGAAGCCCCAATGCTGCGGTTTGGTGGCCCCGGCGCCCGGTTGTTCCCCCCCCGCCAGTTCGAGCGTGCGGCGGTCGGCTTTGTCGCCCTCGGCCAACAGGTCCCATTTGTCATTATTTTTCCGATACAAACGGCTTCCGGCCGACTGAAGAAACTGTTTTTCGAGCCGAAACACTTCGCGGCCGTTGGAAAATTCCACCGTCACGCGGGGCCCGAGATCGGTGCCGGCCGGCTGCAGATTCCGGATTTCCTGGGACTTGCCGGAATACCGGTCGAAAAGCGCCCGCGCCGCCGCCCGCACCAGGGTGGACTTCCCCTCCTCGTTGTTCGCCGCCAGGATGTTGAGCCCGGGGTCCAGGGGATCGGTCTCCACGCCTTCGAGAAAGCAGGCGACCCGGGAGAGCCGGATCCGGCGGAGGATCACGACGTCACCTCCCGCAGTTCCCGGTGAAGCACCTCGCGGGCGGTCCGCCAGAACGATTCATCGAACTCGCGCCAGTCCTGCTTCCGCTCCGCCGCCAGGGCCTCCAACTGTTTCAGGGTCAATCCGCCGACCGACGGAGGGTCGTCGCGCCGCCCGCCGACCAGTGCGGCGGCCGCCTCGAGGTCGTCCATAACCCGGGCGATGACGGCGTGTTCCCGCCGCAGGGCCGTCGCTTCCGCCTCCGACAGGGCGGGCACGGTACGGTCGTCGACGATCCGGGCGAAATAAGCGCCCAGGGCCCGGTCCAGCCAGGCATCCGCCGCTTCGCGCACCCGGAGGTCCGGGGCCCCGCGAAGCGTGAGGCGCAGGACGGTGTGTTCCGGGTCGGCGTCCGGACCGGAAAGTTTCTCTTCGAGCCGGGCCCGGCACGCATCCCAATCCGGAAGATCGGCGTCGAGGGCGATCCAGCGCAGCGACCCGGTCTCCAGCGGCGTCACCTTCGGCGGGGCCCCGGCGGCGGGCAGGTCCACCAGGGCCACCCGTCCCCGCGGGCCGGCACTCCCCGCTTCCCCCGGCGCGGCGCCCTCCGGGGGCCGGCCCGGATCGAAGCCGTCCGGCTCGGGCGTTCCGGGCATCACCATGCGTCCCCCGTCAAAGACCTGCCAGCGGTGCCAGTGTCCCAGCGCCAGGTAATCGAGTCCGGCGCGCGAGGCGGCCTCGAGGTGAACGGGGTGATCGTCGGGCTGGTGTTTGGATTCGATGGCGGGGCTGCCGTGGGTCACGCCGGCGCGGGGACCGGCGCCGGCGACCTCGCGGGCCAGGTCCGCCAGCGCGAGGGACGGATCCCGGGGCGATTTCTTCTGCGTGAGCGGCGCGGCCAGGAACCAGCCCCCGGCCACCGGGCAGGCCCGCGGCTCGCGGAAAACGGTCACGTGGGCGGGCGGTTCCCGGAAGGGCGGGCGCTCCCAGATGCACCCGGGACCGCAGAGCGGGTCGTGATTTCCGGGCAGAATAAAAACCGGAACGTCCGGGAATGCTTCGAACAGCGCCATAACCTCGCGGACCAGGGAGTCCTCGACCTGGTTGTCCTCGAAGAGATCCCCGGCCACGACGAAGGCGTCCGCCGCCTCGGCCCGGGCGCGTTCCAGCGTTCGGCGGAGCGTGGCCGGCCGCACCGCGCGCAGGGCTTCGGCCCTTTCCCCGAAGTTGGAAAAACGGGCTCCCAACTGCCAGTCCGCGGAATGAATGAACTTCACGGACGGAGAGCCTAGGGGTTCGGCGGCGACGCGTCCAACAATCTCTGCGCCCCCGGTGAACCGGGATTCACCCGCGTGACGCTCAGATCGTCACTTCCTGCCGGGCCTTTTCCGCCAGGAGCGTACTGAGGTAGCGTTCGCCGAAACTGCAACCCACGGTGACGATCTTTTTGCCCGCCATTTCCGGACGTCCGGCCACCTGGAGGGCGGCCCAAACGTTGGCCCCGGTGGATATGCCGCCGAGGATACCGTCGGACAGGGCCAATTCCCGCGCCGTTTCCAGGGCGTTCTCATTGGAACACTGGACGACCTCGTCGATAATGTCGGTATTGAGGTTTTTGGGGATAAACCCGGCCCCGATTCCCTGGATTTTGTGCGGCCCCGGTTTGCCGCCCGAAATGACCGGGCTCGCTTCCGGTTCGACGGCAATGCTGAGCAGGGATCGACGTTTCTTGATCACCTCGGACACGCCGGTAATGGTGCCACCGGTACCGACACCGGCGACAAAAACATCGATCTCGCCCCGGGTATCCGACCAGATTTCCTCGGCGGTGGTGGTCCGGTGAACCTCGGGATTGGCCGGGTTTTCGAACTGTTGCGGCATGAAGGCCGAGCCTTTTTCCTGCTCCAGGATTTCGGTGGCCTTGCGCACCGCACCCGGCATTCCCTCGCTTCCGGGGGTCAGAACGATTTCCGCCCCCAGCATGCGCAGGAGGACCCGTCGCTCGATCGACATGGTCTCGGGCATGGTCAGGATCAGGCGCAACCCTTTGGCCGCGCACACGAAAGCCAGGGCGATGCCGGTATTGCCCGAGGTGGGCTCGACCACCACCGTATCGCCCTTGATCAGGCCGTCCTTTTCGCCCGCGGCGATCATGGCGTAGCCGATCCGGTCCTTGACGCTGGCGAGCGGATTGAAGAACTCGCACTTGAGGTAAACCTCGGCCTCCACTCCGGCCGCGATTCGGTTGAGTTTGACGAGGGGCGTTCCCCCCACCGTGGCGACAATATCGGGTGCTATTCCTGGCATGGGACCGGCATCGTCGGCACGAAAGCCGCGCAAGTCAAGCCCGGCGAGAACCTCAAACCTCCGCCGGATCGAACGGACGCGGCGGTACCGCGCCGGGGTTCCGGGCTAGCGTTTCCTCGACCGCGAGCGGGGACCGAAGCTCCGGATGGGCGCGTTGCGCTGCTGGGCGTTCGCGTTTTTCAGCCGGTAGGTGATGCGGGCCTTATCCAGATCGTACGGGCTCATCTCCATTTTCACAAAATCGCCCGTCGTGATTTTGATAAAGTGCTTTCGCAGTTTGCCCGAAATGTGCGCGAGAACCACGTGGCCGTTTTTCAGCTCCACCCGGAACATCGTCCCGGGAAGGACTGCGACAATTTTGCCTTCTACTTCAATCGATTCGTTATCGGCCATAAACTATGAAAAACTGCAAACTGCGGACTGCGGAAAATAATCAAAAAGGTTAACCGGTTCCGGTTTCCTTTTGTTTGATTTCATTCTATAACCGAAGTCAATGGCAAAAGCAAACGACAGCCCGATGAATCCCGCCGTCCGGAAACCGGTCGAATGCCCGTTTCCCAAACGCTACCCGTCGCAACTCATCCGGGACGACACCTTTTTCATGACCCTGGCCTACAACCAGGCGATCGAGGCCTGGCGACGGGACGAAGTGCCGGTCGGCGCCGTCATCGAGTACGGCGGCGACCTGATCGCCTCCGCCCACAACCAGGTCGAATCGGCGCACGATCCCACGGCCCACGCCGAGATGATCGCCCTGACCCAGGCGGCCCACGGGCTCGGCGACTGGCGGCTGAACGGGGCCACTCTTTTTGTGACCAAGGAACCCTGCCCCATGTGCTCCGGGGCGGCCCTGATGGCCCGCCTGTCGCGGGTGGTGTACGCCGTTCCGGATCCCAAAATGGGGTGCCTGGGCGGGGTGACGGACCTCAACGGCATCGACTCCCTCAACCACCATTTCACCCTTACCCGCGGCGTCCTGGAGGAGGAGTGCCGGGAACTCCTCCGGGCCTTCTTCCGGCAAAAACGCATTTCCTCCCCCTCGGCGGTTGACGAACCGGAATCACTTGAATAATCAAAGGTTAACTTCCTACAGTAAACTCAACAACCACCTAACCGAAGGAAAAACATGGCCTACGAACTCCCGAAACTCGACTACGAGTACAACGCGCTGGAGCCGCACATCGACGCGCGGACGATGGAGATCCATCACTCCAAGCACCACCGGACCTACATCGACAAAGCCAACGCGGCCCTCGAATCGCTCCCCGAACTGGCATCCCGGGACGTGGACGAACTGATCGCCGACCTGAGCCAGGTTCCGGAACAAGCGCGCACCGCGCTGCGAAACAACGCCGGCGGCCACGCGAACCACCGCTTCTTCTGGAAGATCCTGTCGCCCGCCGGCGGGGGCGACCCGAAAGGTTCGCTGGCCGAAGCGATCCAGCAGACCTTTGGCGGCGTGGACGCCTTCAGGAAGCAATTCGCCGACGCCGCCGTGGGCCGTTTCGGCAGCGGCTGGGCGTGGCTCTGCCGGAAGGACGACGGCTCCCTGTGTATCTGCTCGACGCCGAACCAGGATTCCCCGCTCATGAAGGGGATCGTCGACTGCCCCGGTACGCCGGTCATCGGTCTCGACGTCTGGGAACACGCCTACTATCTCAACTACCAGAATCGCCGCCCCGATTACATCGCGGCATTCTGGAACGTGGTCAACTGGGACCAGGCGGAGAAAAACTTCCAGGCCTGAACCGGATCCGGTCCGCAAAAAAAAAGCCGTTCCCCCGGGGACGGCTTTTTTTTATGCGGGCTTATTCCGGACGGACCCCGCGCCGGGCCGCCGGCGGGGACCGGAGTCCCTACTCGATCCAGAAATCGGCCTGCGAGAGGCGACCGTAGGCGCCGCGCCGACTCAGGGGCGTCGACTTGCCGGTTTCGGTATCGAGCACGGCCAGCACTTCGTGATCGGCGCTCCGTTCCGTGTAGATCAGGTGCCGGCCGTCGTTGGTCCAGCGCGGTTCGATGGCGTCGTGGGGCCCCCGGGTCACAAACCGGCTGCGCCTTTCGGAAAAGTCGTAGACGGCGATGGCGAAACGCCCGCCGACCGCCGCGGTAAACGCGATCTTGTTCGGATTGGCATGGTTCCAGTCCGGCTCCGCACAGTAACGGCTGATATCGGTGGGGATCCGGCGCATGTTGTCGCCGCGCACCGACATCCGGTAGAGCTGGGGCCGGCCGTCCCGGTCGGAGACGAAGATCAACTCCCGGCCGTCCGGCGACCAGGTGGGCGAAGACTGGACGCTGCCGCCGGTCTGGGTCAGGCGCTGGGCGTTGCCCCCGGAGGCGTTGCCCACGTAAACCTCGGGCGTTCCCTCGCCGGAGAGCACCATGGACATGCGGTTGCCGTCCGGACTGAAGCGGGCGCCGGTATTGGTCCCGCGGAAGGTCACCAGTCCCCGCCGCCGCATGGTATCGAGGTTGATTTCGAAAATGTCGGGAAAACCGGTGTTGTAATAACCCGTGTAAACGATACGCCGCCCGTCGGGGGCCCAGCGGGGGCTGACCGATTTGGAACGGTCGTTGGTCAGTTGGGTCCGGTTTCCGAGCAACAGGTCGGCGGTGTAAACCTCCCGGTGCCCCGTCTCCCTGCCGATGAAGGTCAGTTGCCCGGCGAAATACCCGCGGAGACCGGTGGTCCGGCGCACGGCGACGTCCCCCGCCCTCAGGGCCGCCCGCCGGAGGGAGCGCCCCGTCACCGTTTCCTCGTGCAGCACCTGGGGCGGCGAGCCGGACTTGATGGCGAGGCGAACACCGTCGTTGCCGGCGGGTGTGAATTCGAAGACAAAATCGGCCCCCTGCGCCCGGTCGGCCAGCTGGAAATGCCCGTGGGTGCGAAAGGCCCGCCGCATCAGGTCCCGCAGGGTCGAGTCGCCCGACTCCACGTACAGGCGGAAGACGTCCTCACCCCGGACCACGATATCGTCGATGTCCACTTCACGGCCCTGGGCCCGGGCCTCGGACGCGAGCGCGCCGATCGAGATCAACCCGCACAGCAGTAGGAAAACACGTTTCGACATAAAAAATAACCGGTTTTTTTAGAACAAAGGACCGCTTCCCTCTCCGGGAATCCGGAATAAGCCCGATCTAAAAAGGATCTTTCCGGCAAGGCAATCCCCGATCGCGGAATTCGATCCGCGGACGGTGGCGCGAAACCGGCCCGTCCGATTCATTTGATTGACGTCCCGCGGCGGAAACGGAAGGATGCGCGATTCCGGCCCGCCGGCCGGCCGACAACCGGCTTTATCAACCGCAAATACCTGATCCGTGTCTACCGAATCCATCCAGGAAGCTCTCAAGCAAGTCAAATACCCGGGCTTCAGCCGGGATATCATTTCCTTCGGGCTCGTCCGGGGCGTCGACCTCCGGGACGGAAAAGCCAGCGTGCAGCTGGCCATCACCACCTCGGATCCCAAAATCCCCTCGCAGATCAAGGGCGAGATCGAGGAACGCCTGCGGCAGGTCGAGGGCGTGAACGACGTCGCGGTGGAGGTGGCGGTCACCCAACCCAAAACCCAGGGAGGCCCGGCCGGCTCTCCCATGAGCGGGCAGGCCCCGATCAAGGGCGTCAAGCGGGCCATCGCGGTGGCGAGCGGCAAGGGGGGCGTCGGCAAAAGCACCTTCGCGGTGAACCTGTCCTGTGCCCTGGGCCAGCGCCTCGGGGAAAAAGGCCGCCGAAACGCCGTCGGGATCATGGACTGCGACATCTACGGCCCGAGCATTCCCCTCATGATCGGTCTGCGGGGACGTCCCGAAATCGAGGGGAACACCATAATCCCGCTGGAGAATTTCGGCATCAAAGTCATGTCGATGGGGTTCCTGGTCGACGACGACAGCCCGGTGGTCTGGCGCGGGCCCATGATCATGAAAACCATCCAGCAGTTCGCCCAGAACGTCGACTGGGGCGAGCTCGAGATCCTGGTCGTCGATCTCCCCCCCGGGACCGGAGACGCCCACCTGTCCCTGGTCCAGACCATTCCGCTCGACGGCGCGGTCATCGTGACCACGCCCCAGCCGGCGGCGGTGAACGTCGCGCGCAAGGGCGCGCGCATGTTCGACAAAGTCAATGTCCCCCTGCTCGGCGTGGCCGAAAACATGAGTTACTATGCGGATCCGGCCACCGGCGAAAAAGTCGCCCTGTTCGGCGAGGGCGGCGGACGCCAGGCGGCGGAAGACCTGGAGACGGCCTTCCTCGGTCAAATCCCCCTCAACCCGTCGATTCGCCAGGGAGGCGACAGCGGGATCCCGGTGGTCATAAGTGACCCCGACGGCCCGGAAGCCCGGGTATTCTTTGCCATGGCCGACAAAATACTCCAATCTCTCGGTTGACTTTCCCGATTAACCCCGCCAACTTAAGGAACTGATGTTAGCCATTCGCATTTCTCCTGACAAACGTCACACTGTGAGGCAGATCTGCGATTTCGTCCCGGATGAAAGCCGACGGGGAGGATGCGGGGTCCATGGTGGAATCCCGGAGACGGCAGGCCGAAAACCTCTTAGCAGACGCAAACCAGCAATCGATCGTGGCTCCGACCTATGAAGGGTACCAGCGGCAAGAAAGGACCCGTGACCTCACCGGACAGCTTTGTCACACAATCCGACCTGTACCAGGAATTCCTCGCCGAGCGCGACGAGATCCTGAAACATAAATGGCTGGAGTCGGAGAAAGCCGGACGCGATATCGGGTTCGAGCGGGCCCTCCTCGACTGGATCCGCAAACACCGCAACAATTGGCGGGAGAACCGGCGCCGCGCGCAGGCGAAGGATTAAGGGGCGATTACGACTTGATCTCGCGGTGCACCGTCCGCCGCTTCAACGCCGGATTGTACTTCTTTTTCTCCACGCGATCGGGCTGAACCCGCTTGTTGCGCGAGCTCATGTAGCGGGAGGGGGACTTCCCCTCCTTGCGGGCTTCCGTGCATTCGATAATCACCGTTTCTCTAGGCATAACTGAAATCTCCTGTTGCTGATGGTCGGAAACGATTAAAAACAGCCTGCCGCCGGCCGATTGTCAACCGGGAAATTGCGGCCGTGCGCCCGACGGGTGCGGGACCGGTCAATAATACCCGCCGCTGCCCGATTTCTCGATCAACGGCACCATCACCCCGCTGCGAAACAGGGTGACCTGTCCCGTGCTGGAGGAGACCACGATGGAAATACACTGCGTGGCCAGGGAAATGGCCGAGGCGGCGGCGTGGCGGGAGCCCAATCCGCTGGGCAGGGAGTGATAATAGTCGGGCGCATGGATGAGCGAACCGGAGGAGACGACCACCCCGTCGCCGCGAATGATGAACGCGCCGTCCAGCGACGAGAACTCCTTGATCGTCTCGTCCATGAACGGATTGAGGATATTCCGGTCCTCTTCCTTGTATCCAAAAAAAGGATTCATGACCAGCGGCTTGGTCATCTTCTCCACCTTGGCGGTGTCACCCAGGACGAAGAGACTGCCCACCGGTTTGCCCTCGCGTCCCTCGATCGCCAGCTCGGTCGCCACGGCCAGGACCCGTTCCAGCACCTCGGGCTTGACATCGTCGGGGAGGATATTGGCCTGTTCGTTGAACAGGATCTGGAACTCGCGTTCGACATCGACCACCACCACGGTATCGAACTGGTTGCTGCCGGGGATTCCCCCGACGCAGCAGAGCCGGTCGGTGAACTTGATCACACCCCGGGTCAACCCGACCAGCACGGCACTGCGAAGCTGGGCCAGCCGCTGGCGCGAAAAGGAACGAACCTGGATGGTGGCGACAATCTTCTTGTGGTCGATGGGCAGTTCCGAAGAGGTCCGCGTCACCAGGATGGTTTTGTACTCCGGAAAAAACTTGGGGACCTCCAGGCCGCTGGTCAGGGTGTCGGCGAAGATCACGATGGTCGAGCAATCGGCCCCCTTGGCGATCTTTTCCGCCTCGCGGAAAATCAACTTATTGGTCCGGTTCTGCTGCACCTGGACCGGCTGGGACAGGGCACCGCCGAACGCCATGTACAGCTTCTCGAACAGCATATCGAGGCTCGGCGCCTCCACCAGGGTCCGGACAAAATCCTTCTCCTTCACCAGGCGGGCGATGGAGGCGAGGACCTTGAGGTAGTCGCGCTCGTCCTCGTTCGCAAGCAGCAGGAGCACCAGGTGGATGTTGTCGTGCTCCTTGAGCCCGTCGTACTGAATGCCTCCCTGGCTCCGGCCGACGGCGAAGACGAAGCGGCGCGGCATCTTGATGCGAATATGCGGCAACGCCACCCCGTTTCCGAGGTAGGTCGTCATGGTCTTCTCCCGCTGCATGAGCGCGTTGAAGAGGGAATTCTTGTTCAGGTCGCGGAACCGGCTGACGGAAACCGACAACAATTCCTTCAGCGCCCCCTTGAGGTCGCCGCTTTCCAGATCGATAATCCGGCTCCTGGTAAGAAACTTGTCTAAACGCATTGCAGCCAGAGAATTAAAACAACATCCGCCGGCTGCTTAAGCAAGT
>PXDC01000237.1 GCA_003565135.1 Verrucomicrobiota bacterium | reverse complement strand
TGCAGATCGCGGGCGATACGGATTCGCTCCCGTTCGATGGCGTGCTGCTGCTTCAAGGCTTCCATGCGACGGCGGCCACGGCGGGCGACGGCGACCATCACAATGAACGCGAGCAGGCCGCTCCCGGCGAGCAAGCCGGCGATTCGTACCGGCAGCATCTGCCACCAGGCGGGCTTGGCGACAATGGATAACGTCGCCCCTCGCTCGTTCCAGAAACCGTCGCGATTGCTGGCAATGATATGCAAATTGTAGTTGCCCGGCGGCAGGTAACTGAAATTCAGGTGCCTTTGATTCCCGAGGTCCACCCATTCCTCCTCGAGGCCCTCCAGCCGGTAGCGGAACCGCACCTTATCCGGCGCCGAATAATTGATCGCCGTATAGTCGATTTCGATCCGGTGCCGGCCAGGCGGAACCACCAAACGGGCGTCCCATTCATCCGAATACTTGGTGTCGCCGACAAACCCGGCCCGGATTCTGACCAGCGGAGCGACGGTCTGCCGGTTGACGCGCTCCGTGTCAATCCGCCCCAGGCCGCGAGGAGTGGACACCCAAAGCTGGTTGTTCCTGTCCAGAAGGGAAGGCGCCTGCAAACCGCCGGCGCATTCCGAAGTGGGCAAACCGTCGGTTGTGTCCAGCAGGAACGGCGACGACAAAAACCCTCCGCGGTCCAGAATTCCGTTGAGCTCGCTGTCCTGAACGGCGAAGACGCCCGAGAACGAAGTGATCCAAAAGCGCCCGGAGTCGTCCACGAGGATGCCGCAGATCATGTCGTCGGGCAGTCCCCGATGACTATCGATCCAGGAAAACGTACCATTTCTAAGCCGTCCCAAGCCGCCGCCGGCCGTGCCGACCCAGAGGTCGTCCCCCCAGGGAAGAATCGCCCAGATGTCGGCATTGACCAGTCCGTCCTCCTGGGTGTAACGGCGGACTTCCCCGTCTTCCAGGAGGCCGAGTCCCCCGCCCGTCAGACCGAACCAGATCCGGCCCTCCGAATCCTCGGCAAGACAACGGACGTGTCCCATCGCTCCGGTTTCGTCGGCGCGCCAGGATGTCCACTCGCCGCCGTCCCATCGCTCGAGACCGAGATTGGTGCCCGCCCACAGACTGCCGTTGTCGCCCCGCAACAGGGCGGTTACGGAGGTGACGGCCGGATCCCAGCCGGGAGCCACGCGAAAGTCTTGTCCGTTTCCCAGGAACAACCCTTGTCCCCAGGTGCCGACCCAAATCCGGTCTTCCGTTTCCGGGGCCACCGCCCAGACGAAGGGCTTGGTCAACCCGAGCTCTTCGGCGTAGCGGCTGAACACGCCGTCCCTGAAACGATACAGGCCGGCGCCCTCGGTGCCGATCCAGATACTGCCGTCGACTCCCTCGGCCAAACCCAGGACACCTTTCCCACCGAAATCATCCTCGGGCACAACCACTTCCACGCGCCTGGGCCGCAGGCTGGTAAGCCCGCCGGCGGTTGCCAGCCAGAGATTCCCCTCACGATCCTCCGTGATCGCGTTGACCCAGTCATTAGCCAGTCCATCCTCGGTGGTGATGAGCCTGACGTCCGCCTCCGAAGGGAAGAGAAGTACCCCGATATCCAGGAGGCTGACGACCAGGGTGCCGTCCTTCGTTTCATAAAACGCCGAAATATGCTGATCGCGATACGGGAGGGTGCCGCGGTCTTCGACCCACGCTCCTTGGCTCCAGCGCCGAATGCGGTCGTCCGCGACGATCCAGATTCCGTCCTGAACGGAGCGGGCGATACTGGTAATGGCGCCGGCGGCGGGATCCCCAAAATCCCGCCAATCCTCCATCTCTCCATTGCGCAAACGGGCCAGGCGCGAGTGGATCGGAGGGGTATGGCCGACATCGGCATAACCGAGAAACCAGATCGAACCCGCCCCGTCAGCCGCGATGCGCCACACCCCGGGCTCGGTCACCGTATCCTCGTAAACGATTCGCGTGAGGCCATCGCTCACCCGCGTCAATCTCCCGGCGCGGTCCAAAATCCATTTTTCGCCCTCGCCATCCTCGCGAATCGCGGTGATGGGCCGGGCTTCCCATTTGGGAGGCATCGCCTCCGAGATTCGCCCGCCCTCGCTCACCTTCACGAGGTTTCCGTTCTCCTCCCCGACCCAAAGAACGCCCTCCCGGTCCTCCCACACAGCCGTAATGCGGTTGCTGCTCAGCCCGGAGAGGCGGTCGCTGTCGAAAGGCTCGAAACGGTCGCCGTCAAACCGCGCCAATCCATTGTAGGTGCCCAGCCAAAGGTAGCCGTCCCGGCTCTGATGAATATCCGAAACCGCGTTCTGGGGGAGTCCGTCCTCACGCAACCAGGTCGAAACCAGAGGAGGCAGCCGCGCCCACGGACTTTCCCGGCCTCCGGCGTTAACATCTCCCGGGAGGGTTCCGGGAAGAAAAACAAGGAGAAACCCGAGAACCGGCTTAAGGTTGGGGCTAAAACCCGGCGAACGAAGAAATATGAACAAGGATCTCACAACTGCGCCAGCACGACGTATTCGCAAAGCAAAAAGCCGATGCCTGAAACAATCCTCAAGAAATCGGCTAAAGTCGACCCCGAAACCGCGTGGAAATTTCAGAAGTCCGGTTGCACGTGGCGGTTGAGGATCGTTCCCTCCCGCATGGTCCGGACATGGCCATCCACGAACAACACGTTAGCCGCATTTCCCTGACGGTAAGCAATATAACCATCCGCTTCCTGATCCGGGATCGGCTCGTCGAGGGAGCCACCTCCCATATTGCCCCAAAACGTCGAGTTGGCTCCCCAGTCGTTGCCCGCCTCGTAGCCGTCGGCGACCATGATCACCTGGGAGGGACGCAAGAGATTCGTCATCCGGTTGGGATTCCGGCTGCCGGTGTTGGTATCCGGACCGGTTTCCGGAAATAGGTCGATGTTAACGCTGTAGGTCGAACCGTCGGGAACAAGGACCGGATGCTTGGAATTCGGACAAATAAAAATCGAATCCGAGTTACGGAAATCGAAACCTTCCTGTTCCCCGGGAAACGTTACGCCCGCGTACGGCGCCACCACCCCCTGCCACCGCGGTTCGGGAGGATTGGGGTTGTCCCGGGTGGCCGCCGGCACGTCCCTCCAAGGCGGAAACCGTTCCTCGTTCTCGGAAGAATACAAATTGATCCCCAAACCGATTTGCCGGAGGTTGCTGACACCCTGGGCCGTCCTGGCCCGTTCGCGGACCGTGCTGACCACGGGAATAAGGATCGCCGCCAGAATTCCGATGATTGCGATCACCGTGAGCAGTTCGATCAACGTAAACCCGCGAAGGGCGCGAGTCGGAAACGTTTTGAGGCAAAGGGCTTGTTTCATGCTGATAATTCCTCTACGAGGTTGCGGTTGAATCGCCGGGGAAAAACCGACGAGCAGTGAACACCACAAGATTATCCCAAACCGTGATCGTTGTCATGTCGTTAAAATCAAGGACGCGCGCCGTTCCGGCGGCGCGTCCGGATCCGGACCGAACGGCGGCGCTCTGTAGTGAATTTTGACGACGTGACGAAACCCCGGATTTCCCGCATGCTGGCCGGGTCAAAAAATGGCCTCGCCGCGAGGCGCCGTCCTCACGCAAACACCAACACCCATCCCATCGTTTTATGAAAATGATTCCAAAACGGTCCCCACTGCTACCCATGTACACCCTCGGCGCGATTCTCCTGGCAACGTTCTGCCTGCGAGCAGAAGTCGTCCTCACCTTCGACAGCGATCTCGAAGGATTCCAAGCGCTCGATTGGCAAGACACCAACGCCGCCTGGTCGGACGAGTACGGCGGCACCCTGATGATCACCACAACCGACAACTGGCAATGGGCCGCGCGTCTGCAAGCAGGTGAAGGCCCTTTTTTCGAGGAGATGCAGCTCGCCATGAACAACGGCGGCACCCTGAGCTTCGACCTCATCGTCGACTCCGAAGGACTGCCCGCGGGCAGCTTCGACCTCCATATCGCCGCGGAACACGACGGAGGAGACTGGAATCAAGTCAGCCCGATCACCGTAACCCATGAAGAAGTTGCGGAGGGACCGGTGACATTTCCGGTTTCGATTCCCATTCGTCCCGCCGACAACTCCGTCGCCGGGGCGCTCACCTACGCATCGGACGCCGGCCGGTTCGACCTCATCATCGGCCGCTCGGAAGGCTCCGCCGAGGGCGACACCGTGTTCCACATCGACAATTTCGCCATCGCGGCCGGCGACGAACCGCTGGACGAACCACCCCCTCCGCCTCTGGGCGGGGTGGTGCTCACCTTCGACGAGGACACGGAAGGTTTTTTCTCAGCCGACTGGATGCCCGGCGGCGTGGTCTGGTCCGAACTCCACGGAGGCGAGGACAGCGGCAGCCTGGCCATTACGACCAGTGATGCGTGGCAATGGGCGGCCCAGCTAATCGTTTCCGAGGGGCCCCTGTTCACCGAACTCAGCCAAAGCATGGTCAACGGGGGCACGCTGGTGTTCGACGTCATCGTGGATGAAGCCGGCCTGCCCGACGGATCGATCGCCATCCATGTCGCCGGCAGCAGCGACGCCAGCGACTGGAACCAAACCAGCCCGCTGACCGTGACCCAGGATGACCTTGCGGCGGGTGAGGGAGTCGCCTCCTTCACCGTGTCCATACCGCTCCTTCCCACCCCGTCAGCCGGCATCCTGGCGTTTTCTCCGGATGCCACCTACTTCGAGATCAACCTCGGCCGCGCCGACGGTTCCGCCGAGGGCGAAACCACCTTTCATGTGGACAACTTCCGGGTCGTGGCAGGCGATGAACCGCTCGAGCCGCCCGCGCCGCTCGGCCCCTTCGACCCGGTGACGGTCTCGTTCGATTTCGGCACGGACGGCTTCCAAAGAGCTTTTGGCGACGACGTCGAAAGCACCGTCGTGGAACATTCCTCCGACTTCGGCGGCAGCGTACGGATCGTGAAAGGGGACAATGGGATGCTCGAATACGAGAAGATCGCCGAATTCGATATCGCCGAATGGGCGAATACCGTGCTGATGTCGCCGATGCAGCAGGCCGGAGTTCTCGGCGGGTTCATCGAAATGGACATCGTATTTCCGGCCGACGCCATCGAACTCAATATGGATCCCGGGTTCGAGCTTTGGATTCAGTTCAAGAACCCGA
>PXDC01000377.1 GCA_003565135.1 Verrucomicrobiota bacterium | reverse complement strand
GCACTGTTGGTCCGAAGCATGAGGCAAGCGCCGAGGCCATTGCGGCAAAGATCGTCTGGGCGAGCGAGGGTGTACTCAAGAAGCGGCACGGGAAGGAGGTCATCGAACCTGGGCCGGTTGGCTATCGGTCGCGGGTAGTTGTGAGTTATCGCGGTGGAGCCAGGGGTGAGACGTATCGCGACGAGTACACGGTGGTCGGCGCCGTTTCGATTTCACCCGTTTCGGTTTTCCGTCCCCTTCCGAATCAAAAACGCACGCATTTCAATCGGAGGAACCCATGAAAACACTGCGTGAGATGGAGGCTCTCCTGGATCGTCACCGGGACGGACTCATGGAGCTCGTGCGCATTTACCTGGGTGTGGCGCTGTTTGTGCGCGGCATGGTATTCTGGGCCTACGAGGGGGATGACCCGCTCTTCGGCTATCATCAGGACATCCACAGTCTGTTCGCCCAGGCAGCCTTCGCCCACTACATCATTGGCGCGCACCTCGCGGGCGGGTTGCTGATGGCGATCGGGCTGCTGACCCGTATCGCGGCGCTGATCCAGATCCCGATACTTTTCGTTGCGGTGACGTTTCTCCACGCCCGGGAAGGGCTGTTCGCCGCCGGTCAGAACCTGGAGCTATCGGCCCTGGTCCTTTTTCTCCTGGTTCTGATCCTGATCCAGGGATCCGGGCGCTGGTCGGTCGATGCCTGGCTGGCAAAATCGCGACCCGAAAAAACCGGGGAACATTAGTCAGCACCCTCCTCCGCGAGCTGTCGCCGGTTCCGTTCCGGGATCGATTCCAACCGGGCATGGCAATTGCCCTGTCCGGAACGGATTGCCCTGGCAAAGCCCAAGGGACACGCTTCCGGCGTTTTGTCTCAGGCCGGAAGCCCGGGCTACTCCCGGACACCCGGCGCCTTAACCGAACGCCATTCGACTCAGTCGTTGTCGTCGTTTCGGTCCGCGCCCACGGCCTCCATGATCCGGGCCGTGAGGGCCTCCTTTTCCTGACGGACCTCTTCGAGCTGTGACTCCAGTTCGGCGATACGCTGCCCTCTTTCGTCGAGGGCGGCTTCCAGTTCGTCGTTCTCCTCCTGGGCCGCCTCAAACCGCTCGCGCAACTCCGACTCCCCGGTACGCAACGCGGCCAGTTGGGCTTCCATTTCCTCGGAAGCGCCGCGGACCTCGGCGAGCTGTTCCTCCAGGCTTTCGATCCTTTCCTCGGATTCGGAAAGGGCCTCGAGCAGGTTATCCCGTTCCGAGACAATTTGGTTGTATTCATCCCGATTCACACAGCCCGACAGTACGGCCAGTCCAATGATTGCGGGAATGAGGTACCGGGAAAAACACATTTTCATCTCTACTCCTGGTTCGGTTTGGTTTTACGCCCTTCGAATGGAATGAAGGAAGGCGGAGGTGTGGTGTCCGTGAACCCCGCCCGGAGGCCCGCCGGAACAAAAGGTCCGGACGTGAGGCCGTCGGAGAAAGACCGCGGAACAAACCCACCGGATACACGAAGGGGGTGCCGCCTGTCAAGGATCGGACGGGTGAACGAGCCGCCATCACTCCAGCCGCACCGGAATGTCCCCCTCCCGGAGGCGGTCGAGCGCGGCTTTTTTTTCCGCGGACAGGCCTGCGGCCCCCGGAACATGAACCGCGGCGAGCGCGCCCCGGGAAAAACCATTCTCCCAGCAGCCGTCAAAAAGGGCCACCGCCCGTTTACCCTCGCGGCAGACCCGTTCGGTCAGGTCGCGGAACGGCTGCACGTAGTCGGATGGCGCGCGCGGTCCCAGGCGGTCCCGGGTGGATTCGGAAAACACAATCCCCACGGGCGGTTCAACGTCACCTTCCGGGTAGGCCGGCAGCGTGATCGATTCGCGCAGCATCTCCTCTTCCGTCGGCGTTCCGGGGGTTCGCGGCTGCTTGCTCAACCACGGACGCGCCCGATGGAACGTCGCGGTCTGCATCCACATTTTCAATTCGTCCACATCACGCGGATAAAACAAGGCGATCAGGGGTTTGTCGTATTGAAAGGCAAGCCCGGCGAAACCCGCCAGATCGGAAGCGATTTTAACATCGTCCTTCCCCGGGCGATTCGTGGAAACGATTTCATGGAAAACCGCATCCCAGTGGGGAACGTAGTGCTGCGGCGAATACGCGATTCCGGCCACGCGGGCGTCGATGGCGTCGGAGGCGCACCCCCAAAGCATGATCCCGGAAGGGAGTGCCGCCCGTAAGCGCCGGTAGAAATCACCGTTCCACCTGTAGCGGGCGGCGATCCACTTGAGAAAGTCCGGATTTTCAAAGTTTTCCCAGAAGCCACGATCCCGCGCGGAAGGCAGGGTGATCCCCTCTTCTTCGAAAAAACGTTTCCGGCAATGTTCGCAGCCGCAGGAATAAAAATCGGGAAGATAGTGGAGGTCGTCCGACATGCATGCGTCGATCGGAACCGCTTCGACGTGACGGGCTATATAGTCGAGGTAGGCGTGCTGGTAGTCCGGATGGTTCGGGCAAAAGCATTCACAGGTGTATCGCTCGAAAAAAACCGGTTTTCCGTCGCGGGCCGACACCTGCCGCCAGGCCGCCATGGGTTTTCCGCCGTAATACGCGTGCTCCCACCCGTCGGGGTAAAACGGGACGTGGTGAAAATTCCGCTCCCGGATCTCGAGGCGGTCCTTCCGGTTGCGCACCCGGTGCACGAGGGTGGCGGAATGGTGCTCCACCACGCGAAGGCCGTGATCGTGACAGATGTCCGCAATCTCCCGCAGGAGCCCGAAAACCCGCTCAAAGTGAGCGAAGTAATCGAACCGGAAATGGAGCCCGAACATGACCACGGTATTGATTCCGCGTTCCTGAAACCGGGCGGCACGGGCCTTCCACCTGGCGGTAAGGACGGGATCCGGCCAGGAAAGGTCGTCCCAGGTCAGCCACCAGGAAGCAAAAACGGCGTCGTTTATCCAGTTTTTTGATTTCATAATGGCGGTACAATCGGGTTGGGCGGCCGATCCGCGTCTACAGGGCGATTCGCAGGCCGTCGTAGGCAAGTCGCACGGACGGCGGGAGGGCGGCCTCCACCCCGGCGTGGTCGACGGTGTGGGTCAGGTGGGTCAGGTAGCTCCGGGGGGAGCCGATGTCGAGGGCCACGGCCGTCGCCTCCTCGATGGTCATGTGACTGGGATGGGGCGTTTGCCGGAGACCGTCGAGAACAATCAGGTCGGCCCCGCGCGCCATGTCGCGCTGTTCCGGGGAAATGCTCTTGCAATCGGTGTAGTAAGCCAGCTTTTTCCCGCTCCCGCGTTCCTCGAAAACCAGTCCGAGCACGTTCATGTTGCCGTGGGGCAGCAAGGTGGTCCGGATAACGCCAAAATCGCCTTCCATCACCGCGGGCATCTCGTGCAGGGCAAATGCGGGATACCCGCGGGTGGCGGCGCGGTCGAGAATGGCGTAGGGATAAATCCGCCCGACACACTCGAGGGTTTCGGGGGTGGAGTAAACGGGGAGCGCCCCGCCCTCGCGGTGATCGCAGAATCGGCGAAGATCGTCCATGCCCATGATGTGGTCCGCGTGTCCGTGGGTCAGGATAAAGAAATCGATTTTTGTGATGGCGTTGTCGATACATTGCAGGCGGAACTCCGGACCGGCATCGACCTGGATTCCCGCACCGTTCATCATGACGTGAATGCTGGTCCGGTTTCGCCTGTTGCGCGGGTCGGCCGAACGGCAAACGGAGCAGTCGCATCCGATCATCGGTACGCCCTGCGACGTCCCGGTCCCGAGAAACACAACCTCCATGTCAGGGTACCCTTTCGGCTTTACGTTGCACCCGGCTGGAATCGGGGTACGGCAGTTTCCCGGGATAGTCGATGGTGTAGTGGAGCCCCCGACTCTCCCGCCGCTGCATGGCGCATTCCACGATGAGTTCGGCGACCACGATCAGGTTGCGCAACTCAAGCAGGCTGGAGTCGACCGAAAAATTCCAGTAGTAGTCGTGGATCTCCTGGGCGAGATTGCGGATGCGTGTGCGCGCCCGCTCCAGGCGCCGGGTGGAACGCACGATACCGACGTAATCCCACATGGCCCGCCGCAGTTCATCCCAATTGTGGGAAATAACCACCCGTTCGTCCTCGTTGTGCCCGCCGTAATCGATCCATTCCGGAATGGCCGGTTTTTCCGCCGGCTCCGTTTTCAGGTACTTAAGAACCGACGCGGCCCCGCGGTGCGCGAGGACAAGCGCCTCCAGAAGGGAATTGCTGGCCAGGCGATTGGCGCCGTGCAACCCGGTGCAGGCGGCTTCTCCGCAGGCGTAGAGCCCCGGCAATCGCGTCTCGGCATCCAGGTTGGTCTCGACGCCGCCGCAGTTGTAATGGGCTGCCGGCACCACCGGAATGCGGTCGCGCGCAATATGGATACCGGCGTTGAGGCAGGTCTGGAAGATTACGGGAAAGCGCTCCCTGAGGTATGCTTCGGAATGGTGGGTGATGTCGAGCATGACACAGGGCGCGCCGGTTTTTTTCATTTCCGCGTCGATGGCGCGCGCCACCACGTCGCGCGGCGCGAGGTCGGCCTGGGGATGGTACCCGCGCATGAACGCTTCCCCGGCCATATTTTTCAACACCGCGCCTTCGCCGCGGATCGCCTCGCTGATAAGGAACCGTTTTTCGTCCGGACTGAAAAGGGTTGTGGGGTGAAACTGGATAAACTCCATGTTCATCACCGGCACCCCGGCCCGGTAGGCCATGGCGACTCCGTCGCCGGTGGCGATGTCGGGATTGGTGCTGTAGAGGTAGACCTGGCCGATGCCGCCGGTGGCGATCATAACGACCGGCGCTTCGAATACGACCACTTTGTTGGCATGGACGTCCAGCGCGTACATGCCCGCCACGCGGTCGTTTTCGGGTGCCTCGCCCCGGGGGCGCCCCTCGAGTTTGCCACGGGTGATCAGGTCTATGGCAAAGGTGTGTTCCAGGATGGTGATATGGGGTGAGCGGGCGATCTGGGAGAGCAGCGCCTCCTCGATGGCCTTCCCGGTCATATCCTTGACGTGAAGGATGCGGCGCCGCGAGTGCCCTCCCTCCCGACCGAGATCGTATTCGCCGCTTTTGAGACGGGAGAACTTCAGACCGAAATCGACCAGTTCGCGAATACGCTCGGGCCCCTCCGCCACGAT
>PXDC01000148.1 GCA_003565135.1 Verrucomicrobiota bacterium | reverse complement strand
GGATTTCCAGTTTAGTCTGAATGGCACGGTCAAGCCCTCCATCGGGATCGGAATCGCTATCGGGATTGGGATCGATGTTTCTGTAAGGCGTTTTTATCAGGCTTTTTGATCGCGATCCCGATTTCGATAGCGATCCCGAACTTTCAACGAGAAGCCTCTTAACCGAGCGGCATTCTCCTTAACCGAGTAGCATTCAGTTTAGTCTGGCCAACCCGGCGCCCCTGCCCGATCGTGATACGACCCACACTCAGATATGGATTTCAACCTGGCAAAACCCTCCGCCGGCGGCATCCCGGAAATCGATTTCCGCGCCGAGCTCAATGAGGAACAATACCAAGCGGTCACCGCCGAACCGGGGCCGGCCCTGGTGCTGGCCGGAGCCGGATCGGGCAAAACCCGCACGCTCACCTACCGCGTCGCCTACCTGCTGTCCAAGGGCGTCGCGCCCGGCGAGATCCTCCTGCTGACCTTCACCAACAAAGCCGCCCGCGAGATGCTGCACCGCGTGGAGGACCTGACCGGTGTGCCGGCCCGCCGCTTCTGGGGCGGCACGTTTCACCACGTCGGACACCGGATCCTGCGTGTCCACGGCGAACCGGTCGGCTTCAAGTCCGGCTTCACCATTCTCGATCAATCCGACGCGGAATCGTTCCTGGGGGACCTGGTCAAGGAAAAGGATCCGACATTTTTCAAAGACAAAACCCACCCGCGGGCCCGTCAACTCGGCGAGGTCTTCAGCATGGCGCGCAATACCTGCCTCCCGCTCGAGGAAAGCGTCCGCCGGTTCCATCCCCAGCACGAAAAACTGACCGGCCGCATGGTCCCCCTCTTCGAGACCTACATGGAGCGGAAACTCAAACAGCAGGTGGCCGACTACGACGACCTGCTCGAATACCTGCTGAAGCTCCTGCGGGAGGATCCCGAGACCGCCCGGCACTACCAGGAACGGTTCCGTCACGTCCTGGTCGACGAGTACCAGGACACCAATACGCTGCAGGCCGGAATCGTGGATACGATCGGCAATCACCACCGCATCATGGCGGTCGGCGACGACGCCCAGTGCATCTACTCCTGGCGCGGGGCCAACTACGAGAATATCGTCACGTTTCCCGACCGCCATCCCGGCGCCGCCGTCTACAAGATCGAGACCAACTACCGCAGCACGCCGGAAATCCTCAACCTGGCCAACCGGGTGCTGGTGGACCAGACCCCGGCCAGCGGGTTCCACAAGGAACTCCGGGCCTTTCGCGAAAACCGGACACGCCCGTACATGGTGCAGACCATGGACAACCGGGAGCAGGCCCAATTCATCATCAAACGGATCGAAGGGCTGGCATCGGAGGGCTACAACCTCAACGACATCGCCATCCTCTACCGGGCCCATTACCAGGCCATGGAGCTGCAGATGGAATTGGCCCGCCTGAGCATTCCCTTTCAGATCACCAGCGGTGTCCGCTTCTTCGAACAGGCGCACGTACGCGATCTTGTCGCCCAGCTCCGCTTCGCCTACAACCCCAACGACCTCACGGCCTTCCAGCGCACCGTCGCCCTCCTGCCGAAAATCGGTCCCAAGACGGCGACCCGGCTGCACGACCTGGCCCTGCAGACCGCGCGGGAGCGCAAGGTCCCGGTGGTCGAGGCCCTGCATTCCCCCACGGTTCTGGCCAAGGTCCCCAAAGCGGCCGCGGACGAGTGGCCTTCGCTCATGCAGTCGCTCCGCGATATCGCCGAGTCCTGCCGCGACGGCACCCCCTCGGAAACGGTCCGGCTCGCGGTGGAGGGCTGGTACGAGGATTACCTACGCGGGGCCTACAGCAATTTCCACGCCCGCCAGGAAGACCTGCGGAGTCTGACCGGGTTTGCCGGCCGATTCGACGACATGCAGGATATGCTCGCCCAACTGGTCCTGCTCAACTCCGAGACCAGTGATCGGTCGGTGGATCCCGATGCCGAGGCCCTGCGCCTGACCACGGTCCACCAGGCGAAGGGGCTCGAATTCCCGATCGTCTTTGTTATCGGCCTGGCCGAGAACCTCTTCCCCCTCCGGCGGGCGGTGGAGGAAAACAACCTGGACGAAGAGCGCCGCCTCTTCTACGTGAGCGTCACCCGCGCCAGGGACGAGCTCTACCTCTGCTTCCCCACCATCGGGCGCTCCAACGGTCCCGCCCTCTCCCTCAAACCGAGCCGCTTCCTCCAGGACCTCCCCAACCACCTCTACGAACCCCTCCGCATCCAGCGCGAGCGGATCTGGTAGGACGGATTCCGCCGGCGGCGATTCATCCTTGCCAACCGGCGCCACACGCCAAAAATACCCCTCATTGCGATCCCGCAACCCGAATACCATGGCATCCAGCAACGTTCACCGTCACCGGACCCGCGCCCGCCTGCTCCCGGCCCTGGCCGCATTCTGCCTGCCGTTTACCCCGGTCCCGGCGGCGGAGATCGTGCGGACCATTCCCGAGTTCCGCGAAGAAGCCTCCTTCCACCGCATCTCCGAATTTTTCACCGGGAGGGAAAACCCCGGCCGCCGCACGATCCTGCGGACCGATCCCGAGGTGCGCGAAGGCTTCTACCTGAAGGTCCGGCTGCGCCACACCGACCGCCCGGCCTTTTCCGAGGGAACCGCCCGTCTCGAGGTGGCTATGCCGGACGAGCAACAAACCCGCGAGTACGCTTATTCGCTGGAGGAGGTCACCCGTGGCCGGCCGCTGGTTATGCTCGGTATCACCGGGACCGATTGGCCCGATGAGATGGAGCGCCCCCTGGCCTGGAAAGTCTCGTTTTTTGATGCCGACGGCAAGCTGCTCGACTCGGACCAGAGTTTCCTCTGGGCCCTGCCGGAGTAGAATCCCGCCCCCGCTACCCCGGGAAATAAAAAAACCGGTGATGAACGCGATCGTTCATCACCGGTTTGAAATGACGGTCCGATCTAGCCCCTAACGTCCGGGATTGAACGGATCCCACATCCATCCGGGCGGCTCCTCGTCGTTGTCGCCCGAAGCGGTGTAAACCGCCCCGCCGATAACCACAAAATTGGCCCGATTGTTGTGGCGGTAAGTCTCGTCGTGAAACTCGTTGTAGTTGATCCGGGTCATGTGCCAATTGCGGGCCCGGTCGCCGAAGACGATGGTACTGGGATAATCACCGAACCGGTCGAGGTTCGTCTGCCGGCTTTCTCCCGGAGGGGCCGACGTCCAGTCGACGCCAAACGCCTCCGTATTCATGGCGTAGCTGACGTAGTTGTCGCCGCGAACAACCTGCTCGACCCGGGGGTCCGACGGGCAATGCCCGATGGTATCGATCTGGGCCTCGTCTCTCTGCCCGAACCACCACGGATTCGGAACCCCGCGCAGGTCCATGCCGGTGTACGGACTGAGCAGCTCAACCCAGCCCATGTTGTGCCCGTCCGGCATGCGCTGCTGGGCGCGGGGCACGCGCCCGTCGTTGTCCGTCGCGTACATCAGCCAGGCACTGTGCCACTGGCGCAGATTGCTCTGGCACGACGCATTGCGGGCCGACTCGCGCACGCTGCTCACGACCGGAATGAGGATTCCGGCGAGGATGCCGATAATGGCGATCACGGTCAGCAGCTCGATCAGGGTAAACCCGGAGCGACCGGTTCCCTCGCCCTGAAGGGGAGAATAGGATCTTGCATTCATATAAATCAGGGAGCACGGTTGGGGCGGGTGCTATGTCCAGTCTTAAGCCGCCGGATCAGGCCTTGCCCGTTCGTACTCAAATCAATGTTTTACAGTTTGTTCGGATTTTTGGGAGACAGTCAGTACGAGTAAGCCGACTATTCCTAAAAGGAATGAAAGAATGCGTTAACGTCAAGCTATTTACCTGCTCTTTTTTATCACCAGAGGGCATGAATTTCACCAATCCAATCGAATCCGCCTCCAACGCTTCAGCGGTATGGACACCGTGGCAACCGCTCGAACCGGCCCTCGTCCTCTCCGCTTCTTCGCTGGCCGAGACCCTGGACGGGGGCCAGGCCTTTCGCTGGAACCGGGAGGACGCCGGCACATGGCGGGGACAATGGAGCCGGTTCGCGGTCCGTCTCCGGCTGGACCCGCGCAACCGCCTGCAATGGTCCGGTCCCGTGGCGCAGCAACCCGAACTGCCGGCGGCACTCCGGCGCTACCTGGGTCTGGACGACGACCTGGATTCCCGGGTGGACGGCCTTCCCTGGCGCAGCGACCCCCACCTGGCCCGCGCCGTGGGCGCTTTCCCCGGATTGCGTCTGCTGCGCCAGCCGCTCTCCGAAACCCTGCTGGCGTTCCTCTGCAGCGCCACCAAACAGATCGTGCAAATCAAACGGATGCTCGCCCTGCTGGCGGAGCGATTCGGCGACGACGTGCTTCCCGGGATACGCACGCTCCCGGACTGGAAGCGACTCGACGAGGTTGCGGAAACCGATTTGCGGCGCTGCGCTCTCGGATTCCGCGCCCGCTACATCAAAGCCGTGGCCGCCCGCCTGGCCCCGAGCCCCGAATGGACCGGGGAGGTCGAACGCCTGCCCTACCCGGAGGCCAGGCAATGGCTCATGCGTCTGCCGGGAGTGGGTGAAAAAGTCGCCGACTGCGTGCTCCTGTTCGGAGCGGGAAAGTTCGAAGCCTTCCCGGTCGATGTCTGGATTCTCAAAACCATGCGGCAACGTTACGGTCTCGAGGACTGGAGTCCCTCCCAGGTCGCCCAATTCGGACGCATCCATTTCGGAGCCGACGCCGGCCTGGCCCAGCAGTTCCTGTTCGCCCGCGAACGCCGGGAATTTTCCCGCCGGAAAGAAACGACCTGAGCGAGCCGTGAACCCCCACCCGCCGTCGATCCCCCTCCTTTCCCTCATCGAGCTGCCGGACCTGTCGCCGGAAAGTTTGCTCGGTCCCGCCCTGGCCGCCGGCATCGTGCTTTTCCTCGTTTTCCTTCGCCTGCTCTGGCGCAAACGGCGCGATCCCTTCCCGTACGAACCCCGGGAAAGCCTCATGACGGAATCCGAACTCGCGTTTTTCCAGGTCCTGGAGCGTGCCCTGAGGGACAGCTACCGTATCTACTCCAAGGTGCGTCTGGAAGACATCATCCAGGTTCGTCCGGGCACGGAAAAAGACACCGCCTTCGCCGCCCGGAACCGGATCAAGTGCCGGCACCTCGATTTTGT
>PXDC01000278.1 GCA_003565135.1 Verrucomicrobiota bacterium | reverse complement strand
CGGAGAACGGAGGGCGGAGGGCGGAGGACGGATGGCGGAGGGCGGAAGACGGAGGGCGGAAGTCGGAGAACGGAGGGCGGAGGGCGGAGGACGGAGGACGGAGGACAGATCGAGGTGGGGATTTCGTCAAAGCTTCGCCCCGTCACTTCTACCTTAGAAAAGTGGGTAAGTCTTTTCTTGCCAATGGTTTCAGGAATCAACCAGCCAAAGCCGGGGCTTATTGACGGTATCGGAGTCAAAACCTTCATGATCAAGAACTCAAGCCTGAAAGGCAGGGAATTTTTGTGTGGTTATCCCACTGCGAAATCCGGTAGGGAGCACTCGGTCACCGAGGGGGGGTTGTTGAGAAGGGGGGACCTATAGGCAAGGAGCTGAAGCCGGCGAGGCGGGAACGGAAAGAGAAAGTGGGGTTCGCCAGAACGCTAAATCGCACAAGCCCGCCATGGCGGTGTTGGCCCGGCAACCGGCTCGCTCACGTACGCCAGTACGATCGCTGCGCCCGTTTTGGGTCCGCCTTGCCAGGGGAACTTCCGGCGCGAGCAACATAAGGGTCAATTTTTATCCGGCCGGTACCGCCGGATCTCCTCGATCATGGCGTGGATGTTTTCCGGCGGCGTCCCGTGAAGGATCGCGTTCGATGGCCCGGCAATGTAGTCGAGTCCCCCGGATTCCTCCAACCCGGCCCGGGTTTCCGAGCGGACGCGCCGGACGGACCCGCCGGCCAACGTTGACGAGTTGACGTTGCCGAGAACGATCAGTCCCGGGTATTGCCGATGGATGTCCCCGACCGTCATCGACGCCTCCCGGTCGACCTCGCCGAGGGCCTCGAGGTGACCCTCGTGCACAAAACAATCGAGCAGGGACCACAAATTCCCGTCGGAACGAAAGCAATAAACCATCCCGTGGCGCTTACATGCCTCGACCACCGTTCGGAGAGGGGCAGCCATTATGGCCCGAAACGTTCGCGGCGAATAGGCCGGTCCCTTTTTCCCGGCGAGGTCGCCGCCGCCATTGATCCAGCGGAATCCCTTTTCCGCCAACCAGCGAATGTGCCGGACATGGATCTCCGCCCGGTACTGAAAATAATCCGCCAAAAGTTCGGTCTCAACGAGACTGGCCTCCAGCCAGACCGGATCGTACATGGGAATGCACAATCCGGCGCCCCCGCAAACGGTGGGAAAATACGGATCCGCCAGGGCCTTGAGATCGCGTTGATCCCGGTAGAGGGTTTCCAGTTCTTCCCCGGTCACCCCACCCCCTCCGTCCATCTCTGCCTTCAACCTGGCCGCGAGCTGCCCGGTATCCCGGGGGCCGGTCGTGTCGACCACCACTCCGTAGGTCTGATTTTCGGGGAAGAACCGTTTAATCCGGTACGACCCGTCGGCCCTTTCGAAGAGCAGGGTGTTCCGGTCAATGCGCCGTGTCGGCCGTTCCCGCGACCTCCAGGTCTCGCGCACGATATCGGCGTCCAGTTTTCGGTGGAGCTCGACGGTGACCTCGTGCAGTTCCCTGACAAATTCCCGGTGGGCCTCTTCGCCCTCGAGCCAGGCGCATTCCTCGGCAAACCGGACGCTGGCACCGCCGCTGTGAACCGGCCGCCCCAGGATCTTTGAAGCCACCGTGCAGGCGATAGCGGGAAAGTAAAACGGAACCCGGTCCGGCCTGCGGTGAGCCAGGATGCGGGAAAACCGCTCGTGACGCACCGTGGCAGCCGGTCCGTCCCCGCCGCACGCAGCCCCGGTTATTGCGTCCCCGCCCCCCTCAGCATTCGACATCCTTCCCCTCGCTTCCGAATACCGCCAGCCGCTCCTCTTCGCCGCACGGTTGCGCCGAGACGCCGGCATAATGGTATTGTACCGCTTTTCTTCTCTGGTCCGAGCGATTGGCCGGGGTTCCATGCGGCAGCAAGGAATCAAAGAACAACACCCCGCCGGGCCGCAGCGGGACCGCCACACACGGTTTCCCCATGATATCGGTGTCACAGATCTGCCAGTCCCGACGTTTGAAATGCACCACCGGCCCCGCCCGATGCCCCCGGGGCTGCACGTGCATGCAACCGTTGGTCACCGTCGCGGGATCGAGCGCAATCCACACCCCGGTGACGCGGGTTCCGACCGGGTAGTTAAAATAGGCGTGATCCTGGTGCCAGGGTTTTTCCCGCCCGATGCCGGGGGGCTTGATCAGGGCCATGTCCTGCACGAGTTTGGGTTCCTCCCCGAGAATACGCTTCAGGATCGCTTCCAGCTTCGGGCTCATGGCCATGGCACGCAGCCGCTCGTCGTAATCCACGAACCAGGCAATCCGCCGGACGGCGTCCTGCCGCTCCTCGTCCGACAGCGATTCCAGCCGGTGGGCCGCCTTCGATTCAAAAATAATCGACTGGAACTCGGGAACCCGACCCAGAATCAAATCGAGAAGGCCCTCACTGGCGGCCCGCACCTCGTCCCCGTCAAAAACACCCTCCACCGGGAGGTACCCCTCCTGGCGGAAAAAATCCAGGTGCTCCTCCACGATCGCCGCCGGGCCCTGCACCGGTTCGGCGGTCACCGCGGTTTCGTAAAGCCGGGGGTCGTAATCGGCTGTCTCTGCGTCCACCGAGGGCCGGTTCCGGTGTGTTTTTACTCGGGGTTCGTAATTTATCATGCCGGAAGCCTAACAGAAATCCGCCGAATTAGAATTGCCGCAGGGGCCGGTCTTTTGTATTTTTGTGCTTTCATGGATTGGGATTTTTCCAGGCTGCAACTGGGTTCGGCCGGCCGCGTGCGGTGTTCGGGCAAGTGGCGGATGGGGGGAGAGTGGTCCCGTCGTCTCAAGGACTTCGACCTTTTCTACGTGTGGGCCGGCGAAGGGAGAATCCAGCTCCGGCAAGGGCCGGCGGAACTCAAACCGGGCGTTTGTATCTGGATGCGGCCGGGTTTTCCCTACCGGGCCGAGCACAATCCCCGCAATCCCCTCGGCGTCACCTATATCCACTTTCTTCCCCGCACGCCGGACGGACGGCCGTGCCCCCATGCGCCCCCCGGCGCCCCGGAGTATTTCGAGTTGCCCGACGCCCATTTTTTTTCCGTGGTGGCGGACAAAGCGGTCCGGTTGCGCCGGATTTCGGAACGGAAAATCCGGGAACCCGACGACGGAACCCGGGCCCATGCCCGGGAACGGGCCGTCCGGCTGGTCCGGGTGCTGCTGGCCGAACTGGAAGCCTCCACTCTCCCGGATCCCCGGCCCGGCCGCAACCGGTACCAGGACCAAATCGAATCCCAGGTTGCGACCATCTACGAACAGCCCGAACGCGCCCACCCGGTTCGCGACCTGGCGCGGCAGATACCGCTTTCCCGCCACCACTATGCCCGCGTTTTCCGCGAGATCACCGGAACATCCCCCCGGGCGCTGGTGCAGGACGCGCGGATGGAGCGCGCGTGCCAGCTCCTGCTGGAGACCCCCCTCTCGGTCGGCGAGGTCGCGGCCCAGGCCGGTTATGCCGATGTCTACCAGTTCTCCCGGCTCTTCAAACGCCGCAAGGGCATGGCTCCCAGCTTCTGGCGCGACGAAAGCCGCTGATCAGGCGACCGCGCTCTTGATGCCTCAATGATTTCCGAACCCGGAGGTGTGGCCGGACGGGTGCTGGCTACCGCCCCTCAGAGATCGAAACGGGCCCGCCCTTCGCCGCTTCCGCCCACGCGAAAGCGGGAACCGTCCTGCTCGATGCGAAGATGCTCCCCGTTGCTGAAAAAAATGTCCACCGGACCATTGCGCAGGAGCCGTTCCCGGGCGCCCGCGTCCAGCGCCCCCTGGTAAAGATCGAGGCCGGTGTCGACTTCGACCACCCGCACGTTTGAAATATCCTCCCGGGCAACGAGGAAAAACTCCTGGGCGCCGGTTTCCTCCGCCGCGGAATTGGCCGGTTCCGCGGTATCCGAGCCGATAACCCAGAACACACCCGAAACCAGCAGGAAAACCACGACCAGCCCGCCGGCGACAATGCCCCCGACTTTGAGATAGAGCGCCTTATCGAGCCCCTGGTAGGCGGCAAAGGTCGACTCACGGCGCCGTTCGGTGGCGCTCTCCTCATCCTGGGGCGCCGCCCGGGCCTGGTCCGCCGCGGCCCCTCCCGCACCCGAAGTCTCGCCCAGGTCCATGCGCCCGTAGGATTCACTGCGGCCTTCGCGTTTCGAAGCGGGAGCGTAGGAAATCTCCCCCTCGGCCAGAGAATCGTAATCGGTCAGAATCTGGGCGGCATCGAGCTTGAGGAAGTTGGCGTAGTTGCGGAGAAACCCGCGGACGTAGATTTCCGGAAGATTGATGTCGAAGGAGTTGCTCTCAAAAGCGGACAGGTATTCCCCGCGGATTTTCGTCGCCTCCGCCGCCTCCCGCAGGGACACGCCCTTGTGTTTACGGGCTTCTTCGAGTCTGTCTCCGATGGTTTGCATAGAATTACTTCTTCTTAGAGGTACGGGTGTGAAAAGACCATAAAAATCTCATCAGTCCTCTTCCAGATCCACCAGAATCTCGCGGGGACTGGAACCATTCTCCGGCCCGACGATACCGCGCCGTTCCATCAGCTCCATCAACCGGGCCGCCCGGTTGTACCCCACCCGCAGCCGCCGCTGCAGCATGGAGGTCGAGGCGCGCTTGGTCGACCGGAGAACCTCCATGGCCTCCGGCAGCAAATCGTCCTCCTCTTCGGCCGCCCCCTCCTCGGCTTCGGGTTCTTCGATTTGTTTCCAAACCTCCTCGGCGAACTGGGGAGGGCCGTTCTGTTTGAGGAATTCGACGATCCGGTTGATTTCGTCGTCGGAAATAAAGGCCCCCTGGGAACGGACGAGGCGCGAACTGCCCGGGGGCGAAAAGAGCATGTCCCCGCGGCCGATGAGCTGTTCGGCGCCACCGTTGTCGAGGATGGTGCGACTGTCCACCTTGGAAGCGACCTGGAAGGCGATACGGGACGGGAGGTTGGCCTTGATCACACCGGTGATCACATTCACCGACGGGCGCTGGGTCGCGATCACCAGGTGGATACCGGCGGCCCGGGCCAGCTGGGCGAGACGGGCGATACCGGACTCGACGTCGGCCGGCGCGACCATCATCAGATCCGCCAACTCGTCGATGATGGCGACGATGTAGGGGAGCTTCTCCGGGATTTCCAAATCGGCGTCGCGGGGAACTTCCACCT
>PXDC01000325.1 GCA_003565135.1 Verrucomicrobiota bacterium | reverse complement strand
ACGCACGCCGGCTTGTTCGAGGAACTCCAGACCCTGGCCCTGGCCGAAGGCGTCGCCCAACCCGACGGCTACGCCGTCGACTACGTCCAATGGCAAGGCGGCGACGGCGACCTCTTCGACGCGCCCGAAAACTGGTCTTCCCAGAGCGCCCCCGGACCGCTCTGGTCGGCGCCGTTACGCAACACCGATGGAGAGGAAGCCATGGCCCGGGCGCGCGGACGCCTGCGATTCCTGGGGCTCGAGATACGCGGCGACCACGCCCGCCAGACCCTTTTGGCGGAATCCTCTTCGACCGTGGAGGGACGCAATGAAATCCGCGTGGTCGAAAACGGACGCCTCCACCTCGAAGGCGCGACAGCTCGCTCGCGACGCTGGGTCGAACTCGCACCCGGCGGCGAACTCACCGGTCACGGGACGATCGAAAGCGACCTCTTCAACGCGGGAACCCTCGCTCCGGGCCGCCCGGACGACCTGCCCGAGCCCTCCGAACCGATTCCCGGGGTGGACACCGGCACGGTGACCGCCGTCGACTTCGATTTCCAGGGCCAGGACGAGGCCCCCATGACCCACACCGAAACCTTGAGCGAGTACCTGGAACTGGTGGCGGGCTTCGACTTCGGACCGGGCGTTTCCCCGCGCAACGCCTCCGATGCGGGCGACGAGTTCAACGTCATGGGACACGACAGCGGCAGCCTGGCCGAAACGATCGCCAATCAGAACTACCTGACCTTCACCATCGCTCCCATCCCCGGGACGGCCATGCAACTCGACGGCATTGAGGTCAATCTCTGGCGCAACGGTGCGAACGCCGCCACCGACTTCGCCATCCTCACGAGCGAGCACGGTTTCGATGCCGGCGCCGCGCTGGGAACATTGCACGTCAACGACGCCGGCATCGACAACCAGCACCGCTTTACCGTAAACATTCCCGAAACCGAACCCACCACCGGCACCGTCGAGGTGCGCGTCTATGGGTGGAACGCCAACGGCCAACACGGCAACACTCATTTCAACGATGCAAAGGTCACGGCAAGCTTCGTGACCGCGCCGCACGAATCCCCCAGCCCATTCGGAAGGCTGATCGTCGAAGGTTCGTATCGGCAAACGGAAGACGCCCTGCTCGGGATTAAGATCGGCGGAGCGGACGTCACCGAATACAGCAGCCTGGAAGTAACCGGCGCCGTCGAGTTGCAAGGAGCGCTGGAGCTGCGGCGCGCCCATGATTTTCAGCCTGTGGAAGGCAGCGTCTTCCAAATCATCGCCGCGGAAGTCCCTGTAAGCGGAAGCTTCCAACGGATCGATGCCTTCGATCTGGAAGCCGGGCTGGCCTGGGATTTCAGCGAACTGGAGTCCGCGGGTACCGTGACCGTCGTTTCCGAAAGCTCCCGCCTGGAGAAGGCCATGACCGATGCCGGATTGAGCGGGGAAGCTGCGTTGGCAAACGCCATTCCGTTCGGTGACGGAACGTCGAATCTCTTGAAGTACGCATTCAACATGGATCCGGGCGCATCGGATTCCCGCAGGCTTACTGTTGGCGGCGAGGAAACGGCAGGGCTTCCCGCCATAGGCGTTCACGAGGAAAATTCGGAACGCCACCTAACCATCGAGTACCTTCGGCTAAGAAACAGCGGCCTCGTCTACGGGACGCAGATCGCCACGTCATTGAGTCCCGGATCCTTCGAGCCCACGACCGCCGAACCGGTAGTTGTGCCGGTGGATTCCCATTGGGAACGAGTAATAATCCAAGAACCCGTAGACCCCGAAGCCCGCAAAGCTTTCGGCCGGGTTAGAGTACTATTGCCTCCATAAGCAGCTCTATTACGGCCCCGGTTCGGTCAGGGGTTTGACGCGATCCAGATTCAAATCGACCGTTACGGCGATGAAATTCCAACGAGGACGGGGCAACCGGATCCCGGTCTCATGCCAGCCGTCGCCGTTATGATACCAGACCTCGTCGGTGAGCTCCCCGTTGACGCGGCCTCCCATCATATAGAGCCTCTCTTCCCCGTCCACGTGCACCAAAGCGGTTCCCTGGTGAGACCAGGTTCCGGCAGCGATACGGTCTTCCTCCACCCAGGCGTCGCCGCAGAAATCGTACGAATAAACGATTTCGCCGGGCGACGAGCGGTGGCTCCATCCGCCCAGGATCCACCAGCGGCCATTGAAAAACTCCGCTCCGTCACCGTCGGTTTGAGGAAGCGGGAACAGCGGCCGTTCATCCACTTCCCATTGGCCGGTTTCGGTATCGTACACGCTGTGCCAATCGGTCATTCGCCCGTCGACCTCGTCCGCGTTCCCGGCCACGAAATGCAGCAGGTGCGGGCGCAGCGGGTTCCGCATCACGTAAGGAAACGAACGCGTCCGGGGCATCGGCTCCAGTTCCTCCCAGCGATCTTCATGAATATGGTACACGGCGAATTCCGCCAGACGTTCGTACCCGCCTCCCTCGGCGTGACGTTCGCCTCCGCCCACATAAATCCGCCCGTTCACCGCCGGGTACATGTGTCCCATCTTACCGCGGGGTTTCGGCATGCGTGCTCCGGTGGTCCATTGGTTCCGGAAAGGATCGTAAATTTCGGTGCGGTCGACGGCGGTTCTTCCGTCTCCGTCTTCCCAACCGCCATAAACATAAATCTTTCCGCCGTAGTAGGTGTAGCCCATCGCCCGCCGTTCCCGCGGCATCGGTTCCAGTTCGTACCATCGATCCTCCGAAGGGACGTAGGCCCAAGCGTCATTCCGGTAAGGACCGTCGTCACCCGCGCCCCCGATGACCACTATGGCCCGCTCAATCCGCTCCAAAGCCTGTGCCGGCGAAGTTCCGGCCAGGAACACACCCAGACAGAGTGCGGATAATACTCCAACGGTGATCTTTCTTGGTAAGTAATAAGACTGATTCATAACGTGACCTTTCAATTTTCTGTTTTCGGTTGCGTCGACACTACCCTCTCAAAAGGCTGCGCCGACCTTATTTGTTGAAATTTGTGGGATTGTAATTCTGATCCGTGGCCAGCGGACGGCTTTCCTCTTCAAAAATCCTGGCGAACGCCTCGACCAAATCGGGGCGCTCGTCGGCCAAATCGTTTTCTTCCCCGATGTCCTTGCTCAAATCATACAATTCAATGTCGGCTTCGGGATCTTCTCGATACGCTTTCCAATCGCCTTTTCGAGCCGCCTGTGTCAGCGTTTCCGGCCACCGGTACCGGCCGTTCCGGTAATCGTTGTCGGCGTTCTCGAAATAGAGAAAGGAGTGGGTTTCCTGCTCGCGCCCGGCGCGTTCCGCTCCCAGCAAAACGGGCACGATGGATATCCCGTCGAGATCGTCGGGCACGTGCTCGGCGGCCCCGCCCAACTCGGCGAATGTCGGCAACATATCCGGGAAATAGGTCTGATGGCCGGTCACCTGCCCGGGTTCGATCGTTCCGGGCCAGTAGGCGATAAACGGAACACGGAGACCGCCTTCGTAAAGACTCATTTTCCGCCCTCTGAGGGGTCCCGAACTGTTGAGCGAGCCTTCCCACCGTTTCGCCGCCCCGTTGTCCGAAGTAAAGACCAGCAACGTGTTTTCAGCGATTCCCAATTCCTCCAGAAGCTCCACGATCTTACCGGTATGCCGGTCCAGCATGGTGTTCATGGCCGCGTGCACGCGAGCGTCCATAGGCCAATTCTTGTCCTTGTACAGCTCCCAGGCCGGATCGTGTTCCGGTATATGGTAGCTGAAATGGGGAGGGGTCCAGGGCGCGTAACAGAGGAAGGGACGATCCTTGTTTTCGCGAATAAACGCCACTGTCTCATCGAAGATCTCGTAATGAGTGTATTGCGGTTCCCGGCCGTTGCGAGGTTCGTGGGACACGCCGCCCTGCGGTCCCGGGTCGAATCCGACGTTGCCCGGCAGATCGATTCGTTCGCTGTTGCGGTAAAGGTGGGTGGGATAAAAACTGTGGGCGTGAACCTGGTGGTAGTACCCGAAGAACACGTCGAATCCGTGCTTCTCCGGAACGCCCTCGGTTTCGATCTCGCCAATCCCCCACTTGCCGAAACCACCGACCGTGTAGCCCGCATCCCGCATCACGCCGGCAAAGGTCACAGTGTCCGCCGGAATCGGTGTTCCCCCCAGATTTCCCCGCACCGGGGTTCGTCCGGTGTGAAGGCCGGTCAACAAAGTGCTTCGGGCGGGAGCGCAAAGGGCGGACCCCGCATAAGCGTCCGTGAACATCATACCGTTTTCCGCCAACCGGTCCAAATTCGGCGTTTCGGTCACTTCGGATCCGTAGACGCCGATATCCGCCCACCCCATGTCGTCGACCATGATAAAGACGATGTTGGGCGGCCGCTCGGCGAAAGCCGCTATCGCCAGAAAAGGCGCCACCGCCGCCGCGGCCAGCCAGATTTTTGATGCCTTTCTGATTTTCATGTCTCCTTTCAATACTTCTGTTTTTTTCATAATTCGGTTCGTCGCCGTCTGCGGGTTCTCCCGACCGGGAATCCTCTTGGGGAACGATCACTTCGACCCGGCAACCAGATGTTCCAAACGCCTGTCGAGCTGGTTTCGTCCAATCCCTTCCCGAGGAACGATTCGGTCCGGATCGACCTCGAACCCCAAAAAGTCTCGCAGGTAGGCCATTGTGTTGAGCGCCAGCAATGCATCCGATTGATTCTCGGCAGCCGCCACCGCTTCATAAAGAACGGGCATTGGATTCTCCACACCGAACACACCGAGCGTTTCCGCCGCCCGTATGCGTACCGGCACCACGTCATCCGAGGCCAGACGACGAACGTAGTCCTCCAACTCCAGGGCATCTTCTCCAATCGCCGCACAGGCGATCAGGCCCCAGTAACGCTCCCACGGGTCCTCCGCCTCCATCGCCGCCTCGAGCGCCGGCCGGGCTTTCTCGAATGGCTGCAACACCAGATCGGCCACACCCAGCAACCGCGTGACCCGATTGACATTCGCCTCTCCAAACCGATAGGGATCGCCGACCGCGTGCTCCAGCAGATAGCTCTCCGGGAACACGCCCAGATCGGGCAGGCTCCTCATTCGCCGACGCAACCGTCCCCGCATGTCTTCAAGAACCTCCGCATATTCCGGATCTCCCGCCAAATTCCGGGTTTCGTGCGGATCCGACGCCAGATCGTAAAGGGCCTCCGGGCTCCGCGGCTCGAAGAACCGCCTTTGCACCTCGTTCAATTCCCCGGCATGGTACAAGTCATGCCAATGGGGATACGCCAATTGCAGGTGGCGATAGGCGTT
>PXDC01000409.1 GCA_003565135.1 Verrucomicrobiota bacterium | reverse complement strand
TCCAGTTTTCCTTCGCGGCATGCTTGTAGAAGGTGCTTAGGACCCCGCGCCGGTTGTTCCAAGTCTTCAGACTGCTCCCCCCATTTGCTAGATAATCCAGCAAATCGGCCAAAGTGACATCCGCCAGCTGGCGCTCCTTGAACTTCCTCTTAAAGCGCACCATCTCCGCCGTAAGCCGTTTGGCCTGGGCTTCGGTGATCAAACCCCTCTCGGCATCCTTCTCACGCTGCTCCGTGTATTTTGAAACGGCATCCTCCAGCGAAAGATCAACGTCGGCCCGGACGTAATGCTTCTTGAAGAAAGCAGACACAAAGGAGAGGGATTTGCCGAATGGCTTGATCTCATCGAAAACCCGCTCCGCCTCGGCAACCTGTTCCCCGCTCAGCCGCGTGGCGACCGTGTGGACATTCCTGACCGTGTTGAGCCGCTCGATCTCCTTCGCCTCGGCGAACGCCTTCGCCAGCACCTTCCCCTTGACGACCGTGCCATCGGAGTTCACCTGATCGGTGAAATTCTTGCGGATCTGCTTACCGTGGAGAGAGCCGCTGACGCGCCAGGCCTTGGCGCCGCTGGGGTTGGTAAAAGGGGTAACTTTGAAGCCTTGGGATTTCATCTTGCCTCAAATTTGCTAGATCCTTCTAGCAAATGCAAGCTGAAACCCGCATAAATACTGGTCGGGGTGAGAGGATTCGAACCTCCGACCTCTTCGTCCCGAACGAAGCGCGCTGCCAGACTGCGCTACACCCCGATGTCTTATCGACTGGCAAAGGGGTAACGTGAGAGGAATCTGTGGGTGGCGCAAGTGTAAAACGCAAATTGATTGGCAAACGGTGTACCGGTTGCCGGACCGGGGGGACGGTCGGCTTGTTTAAATCCGCCCTCGACACCGCGCGTTGCCTCCCTGCATGCTGCGGGTTCGGATTTGAACCGCGAATTGCTGCAGGTATGAAAGACAAGCCATTGCGAATCGGTGTTATCGGCGCCGGGAACAATACCCGGAAGCGGCACCTCCCGGGTTTTCAGGCAATCGACGGGGTAGCCGTCACGGTGGTGGCCAACCGCAGCCGGGAATCCTCGGAGAAGGTGGCCGCGGAATTCGGCATTCCGTCGATTGCCGGCGATTGGCGCGAGGTGGTGGCGTCTCCCGAGGTCGACGCGGTCATGATCGGCACCTGGCCCTACCTGCACTGCGAAGCGACCGTGGCCGCCCTGGACGCGGGAAAACACGTGTTGACCGAGGCGCGCATGGCCATGAATGCGCGGGAGGCGGAAACCATGCTGGCGGCGTCGCGCAAGCACCCGGACCGGGTGGCCCAGATCGTGCCCGCGCCCATGACGCTGGATGTCGACGACACCGTACGGCACCTGGTGCAGGCGGGGGAGCTGGGGGAAATTCGCGAGGTGTGTGTGACCCACACGGCGGGTCAGCACGCGGACGCCGGCGGGCCGCTTACCTGGCGCCAGAACCGGGAGCTCAGCGGGATGAACATGCTCAGCATGGGGATTTACCACGAAATGGTGCTTCGCTGGGTGGAGGGGGACCCGGAAAGCATTCTGGCCGACGGCGCCGTGTTTACTCCGCGGCGGAGAGACCCGGAGAGCGGCTTGGAGGTCGAGGTGGCGATTCCCGAAAGTGTTTCCGTGCTGGCCCGTTTCCCGGGCGGCGCCCGGCTCATTTATCATTTCAGCGGTGTCGAGTCCGGCCGTCCGCGCAACGAGATGCGCTTGAACGGGTCGAAGGCGAGCCTGCGTTTTGATGTGGCCGGGCAAAAGCTTTATATGGGGCGATCCGGCGGTGTGGAGGAGGAAGAGATTGACATCCCGGCCGAGCGGCGTCGCGGCTGGCGGGTGGAGGCGGATTTTGTCGATTCCATCCGGGAGGGAACGCCGGTCACCCTGACCGATTTCGAAACCGGGCTTCGCTACATGACCTTTACCGAAGCGGTCTGGAACGCGATCGAACAGGGCGGGTAAAACCGGCCCCGCCGGCCCGGCCGGGGTGCGGCTCCGGGAGGCCTCCGGATGGGTCAGCGGTACATCAGGTAAAGGATCAAACCGGTCGCCAGGGCGAGTCCGCCGAAAATGGCCAGGTAAATGAGGCAGCCGCGGCGAACCTCGCTCTTGAGGGCGCCGTGATCGATTTCGAAGCGCTGCGGATCGATGCCGGCTTCGGCCAGCGGGTCGGGCGAAACGGCTTCGGGCGCGGTTCCTTGCGATGCGGCCGCGACGGCGGTTTGGGTCGGCGCGGGCGCGGCCGGATCCGGGGATTCGGTGTCCTCCGGCGCCGGATGCCGCCGCGTCCGTTCCGCCCCGATCTCGCTCTCCAGCCAACGCAGGTGACTTTCGATCAGGCGCTTCTGCTCCAGCAGTTCTTCCAGGCGGTCGCTCATGGTTTTTGCCCGAGTTTTCCGCCGCGGCGGTTTTTTCCAAGTCAAAACTGAACCGACCCGGGGGGAACGGATGAGAGGCGGGTAATCCGAAGGGGGCGGTTAAGGCGCTGGGTCGGGATTAGCCCGAATGGCACGGTTAAGCCCTCCATCGGGATCGATATCGGTATCGAAAATTCGCTAACACAATTTCTATCAATTATTTCGATAGCAATTCCGATTTCGATATTGAATAGAAAGATCCTTAACCGAGTAGCATTCGGATTAGCCCTGGGTTTACAGCCGGAGAAATCACGCGGGAAGCGCGTGCGTTTGGCTAACCCGAAGGGCCATTCCGGCTGATCCCTGTTTGGGTCGCGAAACAGCAGGGCAGCGATTCGGTCGCCGCCGGAGTTCCCGGTAATAAACGGGAAGCGACCTTGTCCGGTTCAGGAAGCCTTGGGCGCGGCCGCATCTTCCGCCGAAACGACGTGAACGCGGCGGTGGGGCTTGTCGAACTGGACGTGACCGTCACTGAGCGCGAACAGGGTGTAGTCCCGGCCCATGCCGACGTTGCGTCCCGGATGGGTTTTGGTGCCGCGCTGGCGAATGATGATGTTGCCGGCGATGACTTTTTCCCCGCCGAATTTCTTCACGCCGAGACGCTTGCTGATGCTGTCCCGGCCGTTTTTCGAAGTACCCTGTCCTTTTTTATGTGCCATGGCGCCTGATTCCTATGCTTTGATGGACTCGATTTTGATGACGGAAACCTCCTGGCGGTGCCCGCGGGTCCGTTCGTAGCCCTTGCGCTTCTTCTTTTTGAAAATGAGCACCTTTCTGCCCCGCTTGTTTTCGAGGACCCGGGCCTTGACGGAAGCACCGTCCACGTAGGGCTGGCCGATTTTCGCGCTTTTGCCCTCACCGGCGGCGAGGACTTCTTTGATTTCGACCTCGGAACCGGCGTCGGTATTGGCATACCGGTTCACGAAGAGAACATCACCTTCCGAGACGGTGAATTGTCGGCCCTGTGTTTTGATGGTCGCTTTCATGGGAAAAGGTTGAATAAAAAACAGCCCCTTGTGGAAAGCAAGGAATTTTTTCCCGGGTTCGGGGAAAAACCGCTTGCCCGGCCGCGGGCCGCGTGTCGGGATCGGACCGGACAAACTGGCCCATGGACCCGGAAACCGTTCGAAGCACTTTCAGACAACCCGAAGCGGTGGCGCATTACCGGCGTAACGCGGCCGAGCTCGGGCTGTGGCGGTCGGAGGAGAAGCTGATCCGGCACCTGTTTCGGGAGGATGAGACCCTGCTCGACCTCGGGTGCGGGGCCGGGCGGGTGGCGATCGGATTGTGGGAGCTCGGGTACCGGCACGTGCTGGGGATCGACTATTCCCCGGAGATGATCCGGGAGGCCCGCTTGCTGGCCGCGCGCCTGGAGTGCGGCATCGCGTGGCGCCTGGGCGACGCCACCGGGCTCGAACTCGATGACGGGGCGGTGGACGGGGTGGTGTTTTCGTTTAACGGCCTCATGCAGATTCCCGGCCGCAAGCGCCGCCGGCACGCCCTGACTGAGATTCGCCGTGTCCTGCGCGCCGGCGGCGCGTTTCTTTTCACCACCCACGACCGCGAACACCGGAGCTTCCGGGAGTTCCTCAAAACGCAGGAATGGCTCTGGTCGCGGGGGGAGCAGCCGCCGGGACTGGAGGAGTTCGGGGATAATTTTTTCCACTCCCCGGAAGGCGATGTCTTTATGCACCTGCCCGACCGCGGGGAAATACTCGAAGACCTGGAAGCCTGCGGGTGGACGCACGAAAGCGACGCCATGCGCTGCGAGATCGCGCAGGAACCGGTCGGCGTGCGTCGATTCTCCGACGAGTGCCGTTTCTGGGTGGCGCGGAAGCCGGCTTAGAGGTAGAAGAACTTCCGCCGGTACCGCAGCAGCAGGTAGAGACTGAACAGGGAGAGCAGGCAGAACGGAACGCCGAGGAAGGGGCGCAGGTAGGCGAGGTTGCCGATGCCGAAGAGGGCGGAGAGGATCATGGCGATGCCCAGGAGCATGCCGACCAGGTTCCAGGTCAGGCTGTCCTCGGATGACAGGTTTCCGACGCGGCGGCGGACGGCGTTCCAACCCGGACCGGCGGGGCGGATCCGGCGGTAGAAGGCATCGAGCTTTTCCGGGTCGGTCGGGGCGGTCAGCAGGGTGGCGGTCAGCCAGACCGCCGTGGTTACGGCCACGATGATGGGAAAACTGACGTGAAACGGCAGGGGGTCCTGGAAGCGCGGGTACACGAAGTGGAGCACCGCGTAGGTCGCCGGCGCGGCGATCATGGCGCTGATTTCGGTCCAGGCGTTGATCCGGTGCCAGAACCAGCGCAGGATGTAGATGAGGCCGGTGCCCGCGCCGATGCTCAGGATGATGTTAAAGGCGGTGCCGGCGTCCTCGAAAAAGAAGCTGACCCAGGCCGCGCAGATGATCAGCACGACGGTCAGGGCCCGGGAGACCAGAACGTAATGGGCGTCGCTGGCGTCTTTCCGGATGAAGCGGCGGTAGGTGTCGTTGACCAGGTAGCTGCTGCCCCAGTTGAGGTGAGTGTCGAGGGTCGACATGTAGGCGGCGCCCAGGGCGGTGATCAGCACCCCGATCAACCCGGTGGGCAGGAGGCGCAGCATGAGCGAGTAGCCGAGGTCGTCGCGAAATTAGTCCTCCGGCAGGTGCGGCAGCATTTCGCCCAGCGCGTCCTGGCTGATGACCGGGAAAATGATCAGCGAGGCGAGGGCCATCAGGATCCACGGCCATGGGCGCAGGGCCACGTGGGCGGTGTAGAACCAGAGGGTGGCCATCAGGCTGTGGCGCTCGTCCCTGGCCGCGAACATGCGCTGCGCCACGTAGCCGCCGCCG
>PXDC01000259.1 GCA_003565135.1 Verrucomicrobiota bacterium | reverse complement strand
CGGCCGTGCGCCACCACTCGGAATCGTCGTAACCCAGGCGGGCGTCGAGTTCGTGCAGGTCGGAAAAGGAGTCGGACGGCGAGGTGTAGTAGTTATAGCGGAGGGATGCCGTCCACCGCTGCGCGAAGGCCACCCGGATGCCGGAGTAAAGGTCCGCCTCGTACCAGTCCCGCAAACGTTCCTGCTGCCTTGTCGGGGCCTCACCGTCGACCGGGCTTCCCGGCTGGATCGAATTCCAGTTGCCTGCGAACCAGCCGATCTCGTCGATCCCGTCGGCTTCCGGCCGAACCAGCGGCAGGTGGACCTCCACCCACGGCTGGAGGGAAACCCGGTCGGAATAAATCAGACCACGCGAAACGTACATCGAAACCACATCGATTCCGGCATAGGTGTGCAGGCGCTTGCCCGCCGAGTTTGCGTCGGATTCGACACCTGGCGCCGACAACGCCGGCGCCGGGATTTCGGTGTAACCGGAGTTTGAATACGAATATGCCGTCGTGGGCCATGCGGCGGCGACCATTGCCGCGCATACGGCGAGGGCCGGCCGGGGCCGGTCTATCCGAGCCGGGGGATCGATCTTCATCGCGGTCGACGGTAGCTGCTTCCCCGCCGGCCGGTCAACCCGGTATTGAACCCGCCCGGCGCGGCTGCTCGCAGGGTCCGGCCGAGGGCCCCGGGTACGATCCTAGTCCTCCGTGGGGTACCCGCGATTGACCCAGTCGATTCGCAGGTTCTCCTCGATGTCCAGCAGCTTCAGGTCGGTCAACCCCATTTCCCGAAGGGTCCGGAAAGCGGGGCGAATATTCGGGCAGTCCCGGAATGGGCAGCACCCGCAATAGATGACCAGGTCGACGTCGCCGGGATACTCGGCGACCGCGGCGGTCAGCTTTTCCAGGTATTCCGACTCGCCGGTCGGGCCGATAACCTTGGAACCTTGGATACGGCCACCCATGATGTGTCCGACTCCGCCGATATCGAGGATGACGGGGTTCTCCCGGTCCGGGTCGTCAATGATCGACGCGAGCTCGGCCGGGTCCATGAGGTCGGCCGGTGTCCACGGCTCCGCCGCCGCCGGCGGGCCTTCAGGCAATTCCGCATATTCGGCACAGCCCGAAGTCACAACCAGCACCAACGGTACCAATCCCAGGACTGCCAGCGAAACCATGAAGTCGCTCTGACAGCGCAGCCGGCGACGAAAACGAACAGTGGTGATGGGAACGTGCATCGGATTTAAAGAACACCCATGCGGGGCGGATTTCAAGTGCCGACTCCTCCGCAAAACACCGACCGGCCGCGCCGTCCGAATGTACCGGACACCCATCCCGGCAGCTGGTGGCTGAAATCCGAGGGTATCTCGACAATCGGGCACGTTTACCCGGATTGTGTGCTCCGGTTGGGTCGACCATCCCGGTTTCCGAATCATGCTTCCGATTTCGTGCGCTCCGCGTAATCCGCGGTTCCAATCAATCTGTCTTTTCGGAACCGTTATTCAGAAAGCCCCCAACCCGGTGTAAAAAATACGTTAATCGTGGGTTGCTCGGGAAAGAGTGATTGCCCCCCGGACCCTGGTCGGTTTTCAAATCCTTAAGGCCAAATGGTCCCGACATGAGATCCCGCTCCGATCGAACCCGCATTCGTGCGATTATCCTGCCTCTGCTCGCTCTCACCCGGCCCTTCGGGAAGCGAGACCATGCGGCAACGTGGCGGCATTACGACGACCGTCGCCGCACCCGCTCATGCCTCCCGCGATCCCGTTAACCGGGGGATAAAAACCTCAAACAAGAACAAACCAGGCCACGCACCATGAGTACCAAAAACAAGAAACTGCTTTTTATTTCAGACCCCCACATTTGGTCCTCCGAGAGGAACGCGAGCGCCTCCCGTTCTCGGGCGATCAACGCCCCCAAACGGGGACGACTGGGCACGTTCTCCCGGGCAGAGGAGCTCGGAAGCCTCTGCTCGATCATCGCCGAAAAGTACGATCCCGAGGAGTGGGTGATCCTTATCTCGGGCGATATTGTGGAGGGAGGGTTAACAAACAGGACGCGGCAGCAGGAGCACCGGAATGCGGAACGTGCCCTGCGGCCGCTTATGCGGGCGAAGTTTGATATCCAAATGGTTCCCGGAAATCACGATTACGGACCGTTTGGAAACAGCTTTAACCAGGACGCCTACAACCGTTACCGGGCGCTGCACAAAAAGGTATGTGGCTACGACACGACGTTTCCTCACTGCCTTGACTACGGGAAATGGCGGATGATTCTCCTCGATTCAACCGCACATTTCGAACGGGGTGAACTGTTCGCCAGGGGGCGGATCGGGGAAGCCCAGTTGAACGTGTTGAACCGCGAATTGTCGTCGAGCACCAAACCCGTGTTGATTGCCATGCATCATCACCCGATTATGCGGAGCCGGAAACGTACTTTCCTGGAAGTGGTCGACAGCGAGGCGTTTATGGCCACTTTGAGCCGGGCGCGCGGCCGCGTTACCGTTTGTTGCGGTCACAAGCATGTCAAAGATCTCGCTTTTCGTCGAAGTGGAAAACTTCTCGGAATCGCGGCCGACAAGAGCACCGACAGTTTCAACGTCATCCTGATCGATCCCGCCAATCAGCGGGTGAGTGAAACCGGGGCTTTGGTACGCCAAGTTAACACCTCCGCTGCGAAGCGGGTGGCCGGTGCGGCGACCGCCGTCGGCCGCAGGGCCCAAGCAACGGCAAAGAAAACCGCCAGGAAGGCGCGCACGACCGTCAAGAAAACCGCGGCAAATGCCAGGAAGAAGGCGCGGGCAACGGTTGGAAACGCGCGCACAACCGTCAAAAAAACGGCCAGGAGTACTACCCGAAAAGCCCGCGCAACGGCCAAGAAGGCACGTTCGACCGCCAGAAAGACCGTGCGGGATACCACCAATAAAGCGCGTTCGACGGCCAAAAAAGCCCGCTCCACCGCCAGGAGGATCGGTTCGAAAATCGGCGATCGCCTTCGCCGGCGATGATTCGGTGATCGGTGATTCGTGATTCGGCGGGGCGGGGGCGGTTCCCACGTAGCGACCGGGTTTACCCCGGGAGATCCTTTTTCCCGGATCGGTCGTCGCCAAAGTCCCAATCGGCAACGTTTTTGTGGTTGAGCCAGGTTTTTCAGGCACCGCGGAGAGGAGAAGATCGCTGAAACGTAGGAGACAGTCGCCATGATTTCACTGCGCGCTTCCAACCGCTGCCGTGCAATCATTCCGGGTCCGAGGCTCCGGCGGAGCCGGTACCAAACTGTAGTGCGCCGCTTCAGCCAGCACATCCCGGGATAAACCCGGTCGCCACAACCACGGGATAGCCGCTGTTTCCGAAAAACGTGATGCCGGAGAGTATAACGGTACCCGCTGCGCCGGTGACCGTGCGCAGCTACCTGTGCCGACGAATCCGAAAAGACAATCAACGAACAACGGCCTGACCCCCTGCTCCCCCCGCCCCTGCTCCCCCCGGTGGGCCTTGATCCAGGCACGGTCACGCGAGAGGTTTGGCGTCGTTCACCCCCAGGGCGTCGTGGTAGTCGATTATCCGGGCAACCTCCGGTATGCCGGCGGGTTGGCCAAATTCCTTTTCCAGCCGGCACGTACTGAACGCCTGGATCCCTTCCTGGTAGTTTTTTTCCCATCGCCGGTAGGCCCCCTCCTTGTTTTGGTCCTCCCAGGGAAAGGTCGAAGGGGGTTTCGGGAGTTTGCACCGCCACGGCTTCGGGGTCAGGCGCGCACGGAAACATTTCTGTCGCTGCGTGAGCGATCGATACAGGCGATCCGCATTCAACCCGTTGAGTATTACTTTTGTTTCCTCGCCCTCCGGATCATACAATCCGTCGGTCAGCAATATTCTGAAGCCGCTGTGCGTTCGATAGAGGCGAAAACTCTTTGATGGATTCGCCCGTGCCCAGGATTCGATTTGTTTGAGAGCGGCATCGTGAAGCGCCGTCAATCGTTCCTGCCTGCGCCGGCTTGAAAACGCGAGGAGGACCGACTCCACAAGGCCGGGCGGGTTTTCCACCGGAAAATCGACGTCAACGAACATGACGCGCGATGCGTTCAACACGAGGGCACCATACCGGTTTCGGCTGACGATGCCGACTTGTTCCGCGTCCACGTCGATCGACTCGATCACCTCCTCCCGAAACGGAGCATTCCCATATTCGTACTCATTCTTTTTCCCCGAGCCGATTCCCCGCTCGACAACGCTTCTTGCCCGCACGACACCCCGTTGTCGCGCCTCGTCCACGCTGGTCGAGGACCACCCGTATGCCTTGATGGTGATTTCTTTTCCGTCGCGGCTTCGTCCGGTGTAGGTGCCTTTTGCCCAGTATCGTGGAAATTTCATTCTATAATCCTGAAATGCCGAATCCCGAGGATTCGACACAACCGCAAACCTTGACGGAACGCAAGCTGAACGCGATTTCCCTCGAGCTCCCGGGAGGGCGCCGGCGCGGTTTACAAAACTCCGTATCGACGGTGTCCCGGGGTGTATCCTGCGCCATCAGCTTTTGGGAATCCGCTCCTTGACACTCTCCCGATGTTTGCCGATTTTCGGCATCGGGAACGCATTGATTGCCCGGCCTGGGTCAGGTTCCCCCCCTGGAGGTCGATTCCCCACACGAACCGCGCCGGGAGGTGCTCCGTTCGCATCGCATAGTCCCGCGCTTGAAAATATTACCATGAACATCCGAAAAGCTCGAAAGGGTCTTCCGTTCATCATCGCTTCGCTCCTTTTGTCCTGGGGCGACGGACCCATGCTCGCGACCCCGTCCGGCGAACTCACGGCAACGACGGATTTCGACTCCGGTGGCGGCGCCGCCGTCACAGTCGCTCCCGTTGCCGACGGCGCCGGGACGGCGGCCGACCAACACATTCGTGTCGAATTGACCGATCCCATGGGCTACCCGCACAAAGGCTACCTCCACTTCAAACTGGAGGGCGGCGCGGGGAAAACGGTTTTCATGGAGGTCACCAACATCGACGAAAGCCGTATGCCCGCCAGCCATCGTCTCTTTTACACGACCGATCTCCAAAACCTCGACTGGCGGCGAATGGAGAACGAGATCGGGGACGGCTTTCATTTCACGCTCCCGGGCGACGAGGTATATATCTCGAATTACCACGCCTATCCCTACCGGAACATTGTCCGGCGGGTGGAGGAATTGGGACGACATCCTTTCGTCGAGACCGAGGTTATCGGGCAAAGCCACGAGGGCCGGGATATGCACGCGATCCGCATTGCGGCGCCGGATGTCGACCGGGAGCGGGCATTGGACTATGTGATCCTCACGCGCCAGCATCCCGGCGAAGTCCAGGGATCCTGGCACATGGATGGAGCGATCGATTATATTCTCGGGGTTTTCGATGATCCGGCACGTAAATTCGCCGACGATCTTATCTTCCACCTCATTCCCGCCGCCAATCCCGATGGCATTTACCATGGTATCCACAGGCTCGATACCCAGCGAAACAACCTTAACCGGCGCTGGCACTCGGAGTCTCCGGTGGAAATTGGCAACATAAAGGACTATCTCCGGAAAAATGTCTCCGAGGTCCATTGGGGGCTCGACCTCCACTCAAGCACCAATCTCCCGTTTAATTACCCGGCAATCTGGTACGACGACCGGGCCGTGGATGACGCGGCACGGGAGATCATTGAAAAACTCGTGGAGGTTGTGAATTCCTTCGATGTTTCCAATTCCACGGCTGCCGACAGCCGCTCCCGCGGGTTCATTTACCGGGAATTCAACGGCGTTATGGTCACCACCGAAGTGTCGACCTATTGGCCGGAGCAAACCGCGGAGAGTATGTGGGAGGAGGGAAGGGCTTTTATCCGAACCACGGCCGCGACCGTTTCGGTCGGGAAAGATCCCCGGCCGTGAATATGCCTGGATCGGTGACGTGACAAAGGGGGTTACTCATTCATGCGAACGAACGTAATCCTGCGGTGTTTGTTTGTCGCTTCGGTCTGGGTGTTGATCGGGGTGAGCGCATGGCAGTTCGTCCAGGGGGTGTCGCAGCCGGCGGGACCGGTCGGCGCCACCGATCCGTTTCGCGCCAGGGTTGTCATGGGGCCGCTGGTGGTGGGCGCTATGGAGCTTTTTTTCTGGTTTCGGTTTTTTGCGCGGGAGCGGGAAGGGACCCGCGTTTTTGCGACTATGATGGGATTTTTTATGATGATGCCGGCGTTGCTGTGGTTGTTGACCGGGCATCCGCATGCGTCGATCGGGCAGCAGTACGGGGTCCTCTTCTTCATCGTGGGGATCATCCATTTTGCCTATGCCGCGGGCGCCCGGGAGCGGGGATGGTAGCCGGGAGCGCCCGAACGGATCGGGGGCGTTTTATCGGCTTTCTCCGTCGGCGTCCTGGAACAACGCGTCGATTTCGTCCCCGAAATAACGCAGTTCGCCGCGGGCGGCGTTGACGTAGCTGGAGATGTGCAGGCTTTCATGTTCGCGGCGGAAATGGACCAGCTCCTGCAGGGCGTTGCGGGCGTCCGGGTGTTCATCGACGAGTTTGCGGATGAAGCGAACCGAAAGTTTGCCGTGCTCCAGGCCGGTTTGCAGGAACGCCACCCGCCGGGCGAATTCGGGTGACGGGTCCTCACGGGCCGCGGCCATGGCGTCTTCCAGCATGGCTTCGGCCGGCGGGAAAACATCCGGCGGGTATTGCCGCGGCGCGTACCTTGGATTGAAACGGATGTCGTGCCACAGCCCGTCCTCCTGCAATCGGTGATTGTGGTCTTCCCAGTAATCGAAGTAGCGTTCGACGTGTTTCGCGGCCGGGCCGAACCCGGAAAAGTATTCCCGGCGGATGCTTTCGATCGATTGGGCCGGGTCGACGAGCAGCCGCAGGTACATGTAATGTTCCGGGCCCTTGACCGCCCATTGACCGCTCAGGTCGTCGTAATCGATACCGATCATACCGTGGTCATAGGCGAAGCGGATGAACTCGCCGCCCTGCCAGGTGTTGACATGGGGCAGTACGTAACCGGTCTTGGTGTGATTGGGGCGATACGCCATGGTGATGCCGGTCTTGGCCCAGCCGAGCCATTGTTGCCGCTGCCATTCCCGTTGCTCCTCGGTCGTGGGGTACCACACCATGAAGCGACTCCAGGGGGTGAACTCCCCGTAAACGTTCTCGTTCAACCGGATGTCCGTCAACGGGTGGGGGAAATAGTTTACGTACAGAAAGGTGGTCACGAGCACATCGGGATTGCGCTCGACCGCCAGCTCGCGGATGGTTTTCCAGAAGCGGGCGTAGCGGTCGCTGATAATGCGGCCGGCGGCGTCCCCGGGCTGGGGCCCATCCCACGACAGGCAGTTTTCGCAATGGCAGTATCGTGCCGTGTCGGCCTCCCCGAGGCGCAGGATGTCACCTCCGTCCCATGCCTCCTCGACGATGTACCGGTGCAATTCGGGATTGCTCACACACATGGCGACATGCCGGATCTGAAAATCGCCGGCGCCCGGAGGCGGGCCGCGTTCGCCGTCTTGGCTGAGCATAAACCAGTCCGGGTGTTCGTCGCCGTAACGCTCCCCCCACCCGCCGAAGTAATGGCCCACCTGAGGTTTGGGTTCGGAGTAGCCGAGGCGGTGGCGTCGCAGAAAGACCACGAGGTCGCGGCCGTGCCGGCGCAAACCTTCGGGCGAGAACGCGATGCGTTCCAACTCCTCGGGGTAACGCAGGTCATGGTCGCGCTCGATCCAACCGGGTTCGCGGGAAGCGCCGCGCCACCCGAGGGCCTCCTCGACCCGGTTCCAGCGGAAACGGCGGAATCGCAGCGCCGGATTCACCGTTTCATCGAGTTCGCCGATGGCCAGGGAATCCGTCGGGGGCACAAAGGTGCCGAGTTCGCCGGGCCACAGCCAGCGGACGCCGAGAGTGCGTTCGAGCAATTCGTAAACGCCGAAAAGGGTTCCGCTCGCGGCGTTGCGTTCATCGAGCGGGTCCTTTGTCCGATCCTCGTTGCCGAAAACAAAGATGCTGTCATCCACCCGGCGGAGGACAAAGGTATCGGGTCCGAGATCGGCGGGATCGATCCCGAGGGCGTGCGAGGATTCGGTCAACCCGATGACGATTCGTCCCGGCGGCTCATGCGGAACATCGGATTCGGCGACCACCGGCAGGGCCACGCCGGTGGCCAGCTCCACGTGGTGGATGAATTCCGACGCGGCGTACCGGGCAGTAGGGGACGGGTTGTCGGCGACGACCACCACCGCTCGCGGTTGGCCGTCGTCGACGATGACGTGCGTTTCGGCGAACAGGATCGTCCCGGGGATCAGGCACAGGGTGAGGAAGGCGTGGAGGTATTTTGGCGTGGATCTCATCGGTTGCTTGTCGGTGGGTTGAGGGTGAGGGAGGAAGGAGACGGGCCGTGCGCGTCGGCTCAGGGCATCCGCGGGCCGCAGGGAATGCGAGCGAGTTGGGAGCCGGTGAGCACGAACACGTCGCACTGCCGCATGTCCCGGTCGAAGCGGACGGCGTTCCGCTGGTTGAGGTGGGAAATCGCGGCGGGGAAGCGGGCGACGGTCCGGCTGGTCCCGGTCCGGGGCTCGATCAATACGAGGTGGTCGGCGCTGACCGCGTGGAGCGTCCGGTCCCGCATGGCCAGGTGTCCGGCGTTGCCGTCGGGCAACACGTGCGCCCGTTGCGTCACGGTGCCGTCCCGGGGGTCCACGGCCAGCCACCAGCCGCCGGCCGTCAGCAGGTGCGCGCGGGTGCCGTCCGGTTCCCCCACGATGGCCTGGATATGGCCCAGCCCGGGAGCCGGCGATGTCAGTGATGTCACTTCGCCGGTCGATAGGTCGATCGACGCCAGCGTGGGGCTATTGCCGTTGCTGCCGACCAGCAGTCGGTCGCCGGCGACCGCGACCGCCCGTCCGTGGCGGCTGCCGGCGTCGGTGCCGGTGACCGCGCGCTGCTCGCGTACAATCCGTTTCTCCCGGGGTTGGGAGGGATCGATGGTATAGACGGAACCGTAGTCGCGGTAGTCGCTCTGGGTGGTGACAATGACGTGACCGCGTTCGGGGTCCCAGGTGATGCCCCAGGGACGGTTCTCGATGTCGGGCCAGTCGACCAGGACCTCGGTCGCGCCGCTTTCAGGGTCGTAATGCCACAGCTGTCCCTTCGGGTAGGTCGCGATATAAACGCCGTTGCCGTCGGTCGTCATGGCCTTGGCTTCGCCGGAGATGGCGAAACGTTCCCGTTCTCCGGTGTCCAGGTGAAGGGTCTGGAGGACGTTGTTGCCGCCGGCGACGAGCCGGTCGCCGACCCGCTCGATAGCATGCGGGCGTACGGGGGTATCGCCGGGGGCGCCGAGTTCGATAAGGTCGTCGAGCAGGATCCCGGGATCCGGGGCCGCCGAATCGAGTTGCCATACGATGGTGGCGGAGGTGACCCCGATGGCCCGTCCGGAATCGCCGATGAGGGCGCGGATGGGGGCGAATGGTACCGGCTGGGCCACGGCGCTCATGCCCTCCGGCCCGATTAGGTAGACAGTTCCGGTGGTATTTCCTGCCACCAGAAAGTCATTGGAGGCATCAATGCGCGCAAAACTGGTGACCGCACTCTCGTCGGGCAGGGGTGTTACCTGGGAGGGGACCGGGTTCCAGGGACGCGGCTCCGATGGTTCGCCGACGGGCCCTGCCTCCCGTTCAAAGCGCACGAAGGTCGCGGGCTGGTTGCCGGAGCCCTGCAGGCCGAGGAGCCATTGATCCCCGTCGATCGCCATGTGGTATACGCCCTGTCCCTGCAGCCGGCCATCGTCGCCGGGACCCCAGCGGGTCAGGTCGGTGGTGGCGGCCATACCGGCGTCGTCGACCCGGTCGGGGTTGATGCGGAGCAGGCGGGCGGTGCCGCCCTGTTCGCGGCCGCGCAAGCCGGCCAGGAGGACGCCGCCATCCCACAAGAGGGCGGTGACTTCGTGGCGGGTGCGGGGAAACGACGCGTCGGAAAAACGAATGGGAGAAACCCGTTCGCCGCGTGGCCGGCGGGGGTCGATCCGAAAAAGGGTGCGTTCAACGCGGGTGGCGGCGTATAGGAATCCCTCCGGGCACGAGGTGAGGTCCCAGAAATCGCCGTCCGGAGGAACGTGGGCCACGGGCTGCGGAGTGCCGGCGGCATCACTCAGATCGAGCGCAAAGAGGTTTTCGCGATTTCCGCCGACACCGTCCTGGCCGATGTAAAGGGTGTCCCCGACCACCTCGGTCGCCCAGGTGCGGTTCCCGGAACCGGGCGGAAACCGGATCTCCCGCCGCAGCGAGCGTTTCTCCGGATCGTAGACATAGATCCGGCTGGGGGAGACATCCATAGTGAACATGTAGACCAGACCGTTGTGGGCTACGGCGGAATTGAGCGGCAGGCCCTGGATAGCCGGGCCGAGGGAGGCGGGTTCCGTATCGGCGGAGGCGGTCGCGAGGGGATCGTGCGGCGGATGGGCGGCATGAAGGGACGGAATCGGTGCCAGGATCAGGGCCGTCGCGGCCGCGATCAAACGACGGCGCCACCGGGCCACCCGCCTGGCCCGGGCTGGCCAGGCGGTGAATCTGGATGTGGCGCGCATGGGATTCCTGGGTATTCGAAACAACAATACGCCGGGTCGCTTTCTTACCGGAGCATCCAGGTATCACCCCCGTCGGGGGAGGTCAACACCGCGCGGCCCCAGCCCCGGCCGGGTCTTCCGGAACCGGCGGCGACCGGTCCACGCTGGTCGTTGCGGTAGAACCACAGGGTTGACCAGTAGTCGTAGGAGAGGAAGAGGCGGCCATCGCGGTCGGCGGTGAGCCGGTGGTAGTAAATGCTGTATTCGGACAGGGGCGGGGCGACCAGGATTTGCGGATCTCCCCAGTCCTCGCCCGGGAGCTTTCGCTGGTAGGCCAGCGCCGCCCAGAGGGCTCCGTCGAGATGCTCCTCGCCGGTGCGCCACAGGCGGAAGACCAGGTGCAGGGCATCGTCGGCGCCGGTGACCAGGCCCACGTAGGTCTGGCGCAGGTTGTCGTCGCTGGTGCGTGTTTCCTCGGTCCATCCCGTGTACGCGTCGTTGGGCTCCAGTGAACGCAGGTATTGGAAGGGCGCTCCGTGGGTGCCGACCACCACGTGGAGGTAGCCTTCGCTGTCCATGGTGATGCCGGGCGTGTTGTGGCCGTCGTTGGGCGGAGGGCCGTGGCTCATGAAGACCGGTGGGCCGAGTGTCCGGGTCTCCCGGTCGTAGCTCGCAACGTAGGCGGGGACGCCGGGAATTTCGTCACGGCCGATATCGGGGTCCGTGGCCTCGCCCCAGACGACGTGGATGGTGGATCCCCGCGAGACAACCATCGAGGGGATCCCGGAGTGCATGGAGGCACCCAGGGCCGCGTCGGTCAGCCGCACCGGCTCATGGAACGCGATGTCGCCGTCGTCCGTGGTTTCAGCCACGAACAGGTCGAGGTCGTTCATGCTCCGCCAGCGCAGCCGGTGCTCGGTATCGCGCCGGGTGCGGGTCAGGCGGACGACGGCGGGCGGGCCTTCGGGGGTGTTGTGACCGGAGAACTGCTCCAGGTCCCACGCCCGGGGCTCGCCCTCGCGTCCCGGAATGATGATGGCGGTGAAGGTTTCACCGTGGTCGGTGGACCGCAGCAGCGCGGCGGTCCGTCCGGATCGTCCGATCAGGTAGACATGGTTGTCGGAATCGAAGGCCACCTTCGAGCCGTTCGCGCTCCAGGACCCGGTTGCGGTATCGGGAATGGTGCGCACGACCGCCTGGCTGAGATCGGTGCGCACCCATTCGCCGTCCTGTTCGCGGTGGAGGGTGTTTCCGGCCACCACGAACGGACGGTTTTCGAGATCGAAATAGAGTTCGTTGTCGAGGGCATAATCCGGCAGGTAACCGAACTGCCGGTTCTCGTGGGCGAAGGGGTCGATGACCAGGGGCAGGTCGAGCGGTTTGTGGGCGGGGGATTCGCCACCGCGTACGGTGAGGGTCGTGTAGGTGGTGACTTCGGGGGTTTCCGCCGGCCTCGCCCGCACGTGAACTACCCGTTCCCCGCGGTTGGCGGGTCCTTCGAACGTCACGGACACATCGGTCGACTGCCGCGCGTCGAGGGTTACTTCCTCGCGCGAAAGCCGGGCGGGCCACGATTCGCGGGGGAATTCCAGGTCGAGCCGCACGGTTCGCTTTTCGGGGGCATTGTTGTGGACCGTGAACGTTACCCTGTCCCCCTCGCCCTCCGGGGTGTAGGCCGTGCGCTGGTACGGGCTGATGAGCCAGCGGTGCTGCAACCAGGGAAACCAGGAATCGGGTTCGGGCGTCCATACGCAATGATCGGGATACAGGTCGCCGCGCTCCCAACGGGTCAGGCCGTCGATTTCAACCAGGGCCCGGGCCTGGGGCAGGTGCAGCCGCCAGGGTTTGGCACCCCGGTCGCCGTCGGCCGGAACAGTGAAGCGGGCGGATGACTCCGGTGCGTCCGGAGCGCTCATTCTCATGTACCGGCGAATATCCGTCCGTTGTTCCGCCTTAACCGGGATCCGGGCCACTTCTGTGCCGGTGTCGTCGAAGAGGATGATCGGCCCGGCTTCCGCGGGCAGTCCTTCGATCTCGATTTCGAATTCACCCGCGCGGGGAAGGAAGGCGATGTCGGTCGAACGCCCGGCGTCCGTCAGGACGATCGGTTCGCGATGACGTTCGTCGCGGTGGCCGCGGGATGTCTCCACCACCCACGCGGTCGCGTTGGTCTCGATGGCCCACTCGATGTTGAGCGCGTGACGATCTCCCCGGGTGGTGATCATGAGCACGTAGATGCCGGGCCGCTCCACTTCCGCGCGCAGCACCTCGCTCTGCACCGGGCCGCGCGGATCGCCGGCCGCGCCGCCGCTGGAGGGCAGCCGGATTTCATCCAGGACCTCCCGGTCGGGTCCGGCGAGGATCGCGTGCAGGTCGGTGCCGGTGGCGCCGCGCAGGTTGAGATCGCGCTTGAACACGGTGACCTCGAGTTCGCCCGGCTCCGCCAGCAGGTGCGCGCCCCCGGTTCCACTGATGGCCCAGGGCATCCTGTCCGCCTCCCGCGGCAGGGCTTCCTGGAGGGGCGTCGCCGAAACAATCGCCGCCGCCAGGAGCGTTCGTCTGAGGGCATTAGTCATCGATCCCCCGCCGCGGCGGCCGAGCGGGAGCGGCCGCCGGCTCCGGGCGGTCGATGGGGGTCGCGGGAGCGAGCGGAAGGACTGGTGGACCGTCATAAATGGGAAACGGGTAGGTTTTGATCGCGGGGGGGGGGCCTGTTTTTCGCAGGCGATCAGGGGGAATCGGCTTCCCGTGCCGGCCATTCGCCCATCCGGATGCTCCCCTCGTAGCCGCCCCGGCTGCCGTATTGGCTCATAAAGCGTCCGTAATTCCAGACCACGATCCGCCGCTCGGTATCCCGCCGGCCGGCGGGTCCGCTGACTCCCCAGAATCCGGGGGCCTCGCTCTCGTGGATATCGAGCGGGACCTCGTCCCCGATTTTCGCCGCGACTTTGAATTTCCCGCTCTCCCGGTCGAAACGGCGTTTCTGCATTTGCGTCCGCCGGTCGTCGAGCGTTACGGCCAGGTAAACTTCGGTGGGGTCGTGGGGATTGATGTGGCTTCCGGTCCTCCAACCGGTGCGGTTTCCGACCCGGTAATGACGCCACCCGTCGCCGTCGTGGCGCGACCAGTACTCCGCGACGTGACCCCCGATCATGCCTTCGCCCCGCCGTGACGTCCGCGAACCCCAGGTGAGGTAGGCGTTTCCGTCCGCGTCCGTGTTGATGCTCGACCAGAAGGGACGGGAATGTCCCTGGTCGGGGTCGGTCACCACGTCCATGTAGTCGTGCCCGTTCGTGATGGGTGTGGCGCTCCAATCGAAGGCGAATTCCCCGTTGGCGCGGTAAAACCGGTCCGCCTCGACGTCGTAATAAATATAATACAAGCCGTAGGAGACGGGTTCTTCCATGTTCTTGTCCAGCGCCATGAAGTGCAGGCGGTTGTGGTCGGGGTCGTAGAACGTGTAGGTGTAGGACCGGTCGTTGTAATCGTTCTCCAGGGCAAAGGACCAGAGGGTGTGTTCCCGGAAGGTTTCGCCGTCATCTTCGGAAATGAAGAGCAGTTCCCTTCGGGCCCCGCCGTAAACGGTGTAGTTCTGCATGAAGATCGTGCCGCGCCCGTCGCTCCACATGGAGGATTGGCGCCCCACGTTTCCGGTCAGTTCCGAAGCGAGGGTTTCGTGCAGGACCTCGAACTCCGAAACGTCGTGCGGGCGCAGGCTGCGGGCGATCTGTTTTTGGTCGCTGTAACCTCCGTCGAGGGAGTAGAAGACAACCACGCGACCCTCGGAGTCGAACGTGAACGAGGGGTTGTTGTGCATGTCGACGCCCGGGCTGGACAGCGTGGTCGTGACCTCCGTTCCGTCGTCCAGGTCGATGGAACGAATGGCGGCGTCGCCGCCGGAGGTCACGTAGCTGACGAAAAGTTTGCCGTCCGCCAGGTCGATGGTGGGGCGTCCACGATAGTTCCAGCTCCCGTCCTCCACAATCTCCCGGACCGCGTAGCCGGGATCGGACGGCGTTGACTCGGCGCCTGCCGGGGAGGCGAGAAGGGCGGCACCGGCGAGTGCGGCCGCCGTCCACAGTGCTGTCCGCCGGGGGGCGGCGGCTGGATTGTGCGGGCATTCCGGATTGTCCACGACGGTTTTCCGGTCTCGTTCTCGGGGGATTGACGGCGCGTTCATGGGGTGAACCTAACGGCTTGGAAAACGAAGTGACAACAAAAGTTTTTTGGCCGGTGACCGTTTGGGCCGGGTTGTGCGGGAGGGCGGCGCCGACAGCCGGTGCGCCACGGTGCGATCGGGACTTGAGGCCGTGCGCCCGATCGCTTGTAGTGACCGGCCATGCGGACCGGGAACGATATCGAAAACCAGATGTGGCCCAGCGCCAGCCTGCGGGGGTGCGAGGGCGGGCGGATCCGCCGGCTGAAGGGATTTGTCAAGGCCGCGCACTTCGAGCCCGTTACCCATTCGTCTGCGGCTGCCGCCTTCGTCCGCAAGGCGGGGGAACCGGAGGTCGAGGAGCGCGCGGAAAGCCTCTTTCACGAATTGCGCCGGACTTTCGGCTGGAAGCGAAGGGAGCTGGTCTATACCTGCGACGCCGGATCGGCGGTTATCAAAGCTCCCGGATTCGAGGTTGCGCTGCTGATTGAGCAGGATCCCGCCGAGGCCCGCGCCTACCGGATGGTGACCGCGGTCAGTGGTTTTGCCCGTCCGGACGTCCTGGCGGAGGACGCGTTTATCGAGGTTTTCCGGTACCGCTGCGACACGGTCCTGATCGAGATTGCCGACGCCATCGACGTGGCGGCCAGGATCGACGCCCTCGAGGAGTCGGACCGGTTTGCCGGGCAACTCGATTACCCGGCGGATGCGTCCTCCCTCACTGTCACGGTGCCGGGAGCTCCGGTCCGAATGGAAATCGACCCCCACGCCATTCGGTTCTCGCTCGAAGCGGGGGGCGACCTGCGACAGCTGATCGAGGGCACGACCCGCCTGCTGGCGGTTGTCCTGCCCGTGACGGACGAAACCCTGCGGGCGAAACGACCGTAGACACGATCCCGAACCCGTCGCGCCGGCGGAACCCTTCGTTCCGCGGTTGCGGTTCGTTCTCGCCTTTCCGTGACGGCGGCATAAGACTCGGCGGCCTTGAAGACGGAGGAAAAACAGGAAATGCCCGCTACGAAGGGCGGAATTCGCACGGTTCTCGTAACCGGGGCCACCGGCTATATCGGCGGCCGGCTGGTTCCACGATTGCTGGATAAGGGGTACCGGGTCCGGTGTCTGGCGCGCGATCCCGAGCGCCTGCGGGGCCGTCCTTGGCAGGCGGCGGTCGAAGTGGTTCGGGGAGACGTTCTCCAGCCGGAAACGCTCGGTGCGGCCATGGCCGGAGTCGACGCGGCTTACTACCTCGTGCACAGTCTGGGAGGCGGACGTGAATTCCATCGGCGCGACCTGGCCGGAGCCGGCAATTTCGCGCGGGCCGCACGGGAGGGAGGGGTCGAGCGCATCGTTTACCTCGGAGGACTGGCCGAAAGCACCCCCGGTCTCTCCGAACACCTGCGATCGCGGCAGCAGACCGGCGAGACGCTCCGGGAGGCCGGGGTGCCGGTGACCGAGTTTCGCGCCGGCGTGATTGTCGGCTCCGGAAGTGTATCGTTCGAGATGATACGCTACCTGACGGAGCGGCTTCCCGTCATGATCTGCCCGCGGTGGGTGTACACCCGCACGCAGCCGATCGGGATCCGCGAGGTGCTGGAGTACCTGGCCGCGGCCCTGGAGGTTCCGGAGAGCGCCGGGCGAATTGTCGAGATCGGGGGAGAAACGGTTGTGACTTACGGGGAGATGATGATGGTGTACGCGCAGGTTCGCGGGCTGAAGCGCTGGATGCTTCCGGTGCCCGTGCTCACCCCGCGTTTGTCCTCGTACTGGGTCAACGTGGTCACCCCGATTCCGGCGACGATCGCCCGTCCCCTGGTCGAGGGCCTGCGCAACGAGAATATCGTGCGCGATCCGGTCGCCCGCGAACTGTTCCCCTGGATCCGTCCGTCGGATTACCGGACCTCCGTCGAACGGGCGCTGGAAAGGTTGCAGGCAAGCAATATTGAAACCGCCTGGAGCGACGCCCTGAGCACGAGCCAGCGGAACAGGCCGCCGGTGATCCTGACCACCCAGGAGGGAATGGTCCTGGAGCGTCGCCGGCGCCTGGTGGAGGCTTCGCCCGGCGAGGTCTACCGGGTATTCACCAGCCTCGGGGGCGGGCGCGGCTGGTTTTACTGGAACTGGGCCTGGAGAATCCGGGGGTTCCTTGACCGGCTCCTGGGCGGCGTGGGTTTGCGGCGGGGACGCCGGGATCCGGACGACCTCCGGGTCGGCGATGCGCTTGATTTCTGGAGGGTGGAGGCGGCGGAACCCGGGCGGCTGCTGCGGTTGCGCGCGGAGATGAAAGTTCCGGGGAAGGCGTGGTTGCAGTTCGAGGCGACACCGGATCAAGGGGGGCTTACGTTGCTCTCTCAGACCGCCTTCTTCGCACCCAGGGGATTGTCCGGGTGGCTTTACTGGTACGGGCTTTACCCGGTGCATGCCCTCATATTCAGCGGTTTGATCGACCGTATTGCCAAACGCGCGGCCGGAGACCATTAACGCCGGGAATGCGGGCGCGGCTTACGCCCGCCGCTCCGGGGGGGACGAGCCGTGTCGGCGACCCGGTGTGTCAACGAAGGGCCTGCTCCAGCAGCACGAGGTCGTCGGTGGCGAAGATCCCGGCTACCGCGCCGGTCATCAGGCAGGCAAAGGTGGCGGCCAGAAGGGCGCGCGGTCCCACCGCCCCCAGGTCCTTGGCGCGCGAGGGTTCCAGCGCCGCGATACCACCAATGAAGATGCCCATGGAGGCGACGTGCGCGAATCCGCAGAGTGAATACGCGGCAATAACCGCCGAGCGATGGGAGATGGCGTCGGCGTCGAGGGCCGCGGCCAGGTCGCGATAGGCCGGGATTTCCGTCGCGAAAAGACGCAGCCCCAGGAGTTCGGCGACGCCGGGAACGTCGGCGAGGGGCACCCCCATGAGGAAAACAAACGGGTAGAACCCGTAGGCGGCGATTGCCTGAAGGGTCAGCTGGGGAAAGCCGAACCAGCTTCCGGCCCAACCGGTGAACCCGTTGACCAGGGCGAGCAGTCCGAGGAAGGCGATCAGGACCGCGGCGATTCCGGTGGCGAGCTGGAAGCCGTCCATCGACCCGGAAGTCACCGCTTCGATCCAGTTGTGCCGCTTTTCCTGCACCGGTTTGACGTCGCGGCCGAACGTTTCCGGTTCGTCCGTTTCCGGGACCAGCATCTTGGCCATGACCAGGGCGGCCGGGGCGCTCAGGACCGTGGCGGACACGAGGTGGCCCGCGATTTCCGGGAAGTGCGGGCGGAGAATGAGAACGTACATGGCCAGAACCGTCGAGGCGATGGTGGCCATGCCCCCGGTGAGAACGAGGCAGAGTTCGGACCGCGTCATGCGGCGCAGGAAAGGCCGCACGGTCAGGGCGGATTCGATGCCCACAAAGATGTTGCTGGAAAGGCAAACCGCCTCGGCTCCGCTTACGCGCATCAGGCGCGTGAATACACGTGCGAGGGCGGCCACCACCCTGGGCATGATCCCCACGTGGTAGAGTAGTCCGACGATCGCCGCAAAAAAGATCACCGCCGTCAACGCCTGGAAGGCGAAATAGAATCCCATCGACCCCTCTTCGCCGGGGGGAATGGCGAGATTTCCGAAGACGAACTCCGCGCCTTCACGGGCATAGGACAGCACGTGCACCACGGCGTCGTTCACGAGCAGGAAGACTTGCTTGCCGGGCGGGAAAACAAACACCAGGAACCCCAGGATCAATTGGAGGCCCACACCCCAGCAAATCGTCCGGGGATCGATCCGTTTCCGGTCCAGGGACAGGAGCCAGGCCGCAGCCAGGATCGCGAGGATTCCCGTCGCGCTTATCAGATTCCACCAGGTCATCGGGTCGCCCTTGGTTGCACGAGCATGATGCTCCCATGCGTATCACAAATATGCCCGACCCTTACGAGCATAATCCCGGGAAAACCGGTTCCGCCTCCGGGCGACCGCGGGAAAAGCATTCCCGGAATCAACATTTGGAGACCTGATGCCCGCCTTGACAAACCCTTGGCCGCGGGCCACGCTTTTCCCGTATCCTTCCGAATGGGTGCCCGGCAAAGCGGGGTCCCGCCGCATTTTTTTATCATGCACAATCGAAACAAAATCATTCTTGGCACCGTCCTCCTTTTCATGGCGGTCGTCGTTGGGGTATCGGCGCAACCGGACGAGCGCGGTCGGGGCGGGTCCGGAGGCGACGCGGGGGAACGGGGATCGGAGCGTTTCGACGCCCGCGAGCTTCCGGAGCGTGCCGGAGAGGCCATCGAGTCCGGGGCCGACGCCGCCGCCGGGGCGATGGAACGCGCCCGGCGCGGTATGGGCCGGGGCGTCGAGGCCTTGGAACGTCAGATGGACCGGTTTGAGGAAATTCACGCCCGCCGTTCGGCCCAGTTGCAGCGCCTTCGCGAGCTCGCGGTCGAAAACGACCGTCCCGAAGTACTGGAGCGGGTGAACGCGTTGATCGAGCGCGAATCGGAGCGGTACTCGCGCCAGATTTCGCGGCTTCGGGAACGCATGGAGCGGACCGACGGGGCGCCGGAAGCGGAGGCTCCCGAGGACCCCGCCACCCCCGGGGAAGTGCCGGTGGAGGTTCCCGGGGAACCGGCGGATTCCGGAGAAGAGCCGAATGACGACGATTCCTGAAGCGGCCTCGGTCGGTGGCGTTAATTGAATTATGGAAAGGACTGAATCATGAAGCGAGTGATCACGATCATTGCGATAGGGTTGGGAGCGGGCCTGGTGGCCGGGTGTGGCCCGGAAAACGGGAGCGATCCCGGTGCCGCCGAGGCGCCCGACTACGAGTCGGAAGCGCGCGAATCGATCTCGGAAGAGAATATGGACGATATCCTGGATCAGCTCGAAGAGGAGATTTCGGCCGATGAAGCCGAAGTCGATCCGGACAACTAGAAATCAAGCGGGCCAGCAGATGCCTCAACCGGGGGCGGCACGTGGCTTGTGGGAGGCCTCCATCGGCCGCATCCAGAACACCAGGGTTTTCTCCGTTTCTTCACTGTCCCCCAGGTCGCGCCAGGGGAAGCGGGCCTGCAGCCGGGGCATTTTCCGGTAGCCGCGGCGTGTCCAGAACCCGTCGAGCGGGCGGTGGTCCGCGGGCCGGCGGGGGTGGTCCGCGGGGCGCTCGACGGCGCAGAATGCGGTGTGGGTGAATTCACCCAGGCGGCGGGCGTGGTTCTCACGTTCGTGAAAGAAACGGGTGCCGAGCCCGCGGCCCCGGAATGGGGGCAGCAAGATCGATTCGGCGAGGTAGAAGATGTCGCGCGGATCGAGTCCGAGTTCCCGGAAGGGTCGCTGGAACGCCGCCTCCTCGTGGGCGAGGGGCAGGCAGGTGGAGGCGCCCACGATCACGCCTTTGGAGAGGACCAGGACGGCGAAACTTTGTGGCGACTCGACGTAGGTTCGGAGGTAGCGGCGCTCGTAGTCGGTGTCTCCGTCATAAAGATAGGGAAACTCCCGGAAAACCGCGATTCGCAGCGCGGCCACGGCGTCGAGATAACCGGCGATTTCCCGTCCCCGCACGAATTTCAGCTCCACCTGGCCGGCGGCCTGGGTTGAGGGTTGGTCGGACATGGCTTGGCTGGTGTTGATAGAAAGAGCGCCGGGAATCGACAAGTGAAAAGGGGCGGCTTGCGTTTTGGGCGGCCCTGGAGATACTGCATAACATCCCGGCTTACGTTGGCTCGGAACGAAGGATATTCATGGTAACGATCGCCACCTACACCCATTCGGACGAGGCTCATCTGGCCCGGAGTCGCCTGGAGGGTTCCGGGGTTTACGTGGAGGTGGAAGGCGATGTCATTGCCTCGGTCAATCCCCTTTATGCTAACGCCATCGGCGGTATCGAGTTGCGGGTGCCGTCCGAGCAGGTGCCGTATGCCCGCGAGGTGCTCGGCTTGCCGCCGGTGACGGAAAAGGGGGTAACCCGTTGCCCGCATTGCGCTTCCTCGAACGTCGATTATCGCCGCCTCCCGTTTTTGGTTGTGCTGTTAATCATCGTTCTGGGATTCCTTTTCCCTTTCTTCCGGAAAACGGTGCGGTGCCTGGACTGCAAAACGGCGTTTGCTCCGGACGAGTCCCGCGAGTGAGTTTGCCCGAATGGCACTCGGTTAAGCCCTCCATCGGGATCGACAGAGCGAAGCGGAGATGGCGGAGCAAATCGCTATCGGGATCGGGATCGAGGTTTCTGTAAGGCGTCTTTTATCAGGCTTTTCGATAGCGATCCCGACCTTTCAACGAGGAGCCTCTTAACCGAGCGGCATTCCGCCTAACCGGATTCAATGCGGTAGGCCGCCACGTTGACCAGGAATCGGGCGTCG
>PXDC01000266.1 GCA_003565135.1 Verrucomicrobiota bacterium | reverse complement strand
TGGTCGCAGAGGATCCGCGCCTGGTTGCGCGTCTCCTCGTGCTCGAGTTTCTGCAGAAAAGTCAGCGGCGACCAGATGTAGGACGTGTAGATGGGGGCGTTCTTTTCCAGGCCGCCGTGACTCATGTTGCGCTCGTAGAGGACGTTCCACTCCTCCCTCGCCTGCCGCCAGAGACTGCTGTCGTAACCGAAATACTCCCCCGCGAGCAGGCGGCCCGCCATGATATTCGCGCGGTAATTGATCAGGTACTGGGTGTAGCCCACCGCCCAGCTGCTGTCCTCCAGCGCCGCCCGGATGTTCTCCCGGATATCGGCCGGCACCTCGTCGCCGTACTGGTGCAGGATCCAGCCGAAGGCCAGCGCGGCCTGCTTGATCGCGGGGGAGCCCCGCGCCTGCCAGCTCCAGGGGCCGGGGTCGCCGGGCGTCCCCAGGTGCTCGACCGCCGCCGCGGTCATCGCCCGCAGGTACGCCTCCTCCTCGGCGATCGTCGTTCCCTCGCCGAGCCCGCGGCGCCGCTCCTCCAGCCTGGCCAGCAGGTAGATGGCGTCGAAGCCGACCCGCCGGTAGTCCGCGTCGGTGTGGTCGTCCCGCTTCTCGAAGCGGGAGGCCATCTCGCGGATGACCGCGTCGCGGCGCTCGGCAAAGGCGTCGTAAGCGGGATCGGCGTCCGCTCGGGCGGCCGGTCCGGTCGGCCCGCCGGCGGCGAGGAGGAGGAGGAGGGCGAGGAGCAAAAGCATCAGGGATTTCATGGGATGTTCGGCGTTGAGTGTGGACGGGAAGGCGCTCCGGGGGAGCGGGATAGGCGTTTCAATGAATTTTTGTTTTTTTTGCCGGGTTATTCTTGACCGGACCCCCGAATCTTGTCACGTTGATTCCCAGTAAAACAACAAAATTAACGGAAATTGTTTTACGAACGCCTGGCGTCGCTGCCTTTGTGGCAGCCCGCTCGACCACTCCAAACCTTCAAACCAACCTAAAAACGGAGACTGTATGAAAAAATCGAAAATGTTGGCAACCGCTCTGCTCGGCGCGGCCCTGGCGGCCGGGAGCACGGTTCACGCCCAGAGTATTCTGGTCATGGTCGAGGCCGGCCACACCGGCGAGGACCGCACCCGGGCATTCGGGGACTGGGTCCAGAGCGAAACGCCGGGAAGTAGCGTCAGCTTTTCCGCGGACTACTCGGTGAACCTGCTCGACAGTTCCACCTCCCTGAGCACCGAGCAGATGGACCTGGCGAACAGCTTCGATCTGATTATATTCCCGCGTCACGGCACCGGGTCTTCGGGCAACTACGGCACGACCGATTGGAACAATGTCTCCGCGCCGATCATGATCATGAACCCGTTCACCGGGCGTTCCGGAAACTGGGCCTGGCACATCGACGACTCCAATTACGACACGGAAGTCTTCACCCTGACGGCGACGTCGGAGGACATCACCATGTTCACCAGCTCGCAGTCGGTTCTGACCCCGAACCTCGACGCGAACGAGTACACCGGGAACGTCATAGCCACGACGCAGGACAATCTCGGGGCAATCATCATGTGGGACGGCACCGAGAGCGCCTTCTACAACGGTGGCTCGGAAGGCCCCAACGGCCGTCGTACCGCCTTTATTTCCAACGTCAACGGCCCCGGACCGCAGTTTGACGGCGAGGGTTACACCGCGGACTCGGCCTGGACTCCCGAGGGACAGCAGCTTTTCCTCGACACGATGGAGGCGACCATTCCCGAGCCGGGCACCTATGCGCTGCTCATCGGCGCCGGTGCCCTGGGGACCGTCCTGGTGCTGCGCCGCCGGCGGCAGGCCTGATTCGCCGGATCGTCGGATAACCTTTTCCCAGAAACGAGCCGCCCCATGTCAGGGGCGGCTCTTTTTTTTAACCGCCCATGTTCACCCGTCGCCCGCTCATGAACGCATCCCGTGTTTATTCCCCCCTCCGGTTCCTGTTAATCCCCGCGATCCTGGCCGCGGCCACGGTGCCGGCGGCGGCCGAGGTCACCGTCCACCAGGACTTCGACCAGGGGGCGCTCCTGATCGATGAGACCACGATCGCGGGGGACTGGATCCACTTCGACGGACCGGACAACTTCAACACCAACCGCTGGAAGTGGTTTCACTTCCGCGTCGAGGGGGTCGAGGGCCGGGAGATGCGCTTCCGGATCGGCGACCACTTCGCTTCCGGCGGCGGCGCCCGCCTGGAGGGCAAGGCGATGGTGTACCGGGAGGCGGGGGGCGATTGGGCGTTTTTCGACCACAACGTCCGGGACGGCGGCGAGGGAACGTTCACCTTTTACAACGACGATCCGTTCGCGGCCGACACCGTCTGGGTGGCTTACTCGTTTCCGTATCCGTTCCAGCGGGTCATCGACCACGTGGAGGCGATCAAGGACAGCCCGTGGGTGCACCCGACCGAGAGTTCGGGGGAAAACCTGGTGATCGGGGGCAGTCCCGGCGGGGTGGACGACCGGGGGAGGACCGTTCCCTCACTCCCTCTTTTCGGGTACATGATCACGGATGCGGAATCCGATCTCGCCAAGGAGCGTATGGTCTTTTGCAGCGGGGTTCATTCCAACGAGGTGCTGGCCGGTTACGTGCTGGAAGGGCTGGTGGACTGGCTCCTGAGCGACGATCCCCGGGCGGCCGCGCTGCGGCGGGAAGTGGAGTTTTACGTCTACCCCATGGTGGTTCCGGACGGGCGCTACGCCGGGTACAATCGCGGGGGGGTCCAGCATCCGGACCGCGACACCAACCGGTACTGGAGGGAGGACCTCTACGACGACATGGACGACCTCCGCCAGGTGGCCGAGGCCATGAAAACCGACACCGGCTCCGAGGGGGTGACCTGGTTCATCGACTTCCATTCCTGGACCGATACCCAGAACCATTTTGTCTTCATGAACTCGCCCGCCGACCAGACCGTCTTCTGGGAGGAATTGACGCGGATGGAACCGTCCATGGGCGCCAACGTGCAGAATCCGGGGTCGACCAACCCGACCACCCGCTGGTTTGCCCTCCACCGTCTCAACGCCGAGTACAGCCTGCTGGCCGAAACCATGTTTCGTCCCGGGGAGTACCCGGAACGTTTTGTGGAGATGGGCCGGCGTTTCGGCATCGCTTTCTATCACGAGGTGGCCCCGGAACTCGACGTGGAGCCGCACACCGAAATTCTCGTGCTGGTTGAGTCGGGGCACACCGATGAAGACGCCGTGCGCGCGCTGGGGGCCTGGATCGAATCCGAGCGTTTCGGGGAGTACGCGGTCACCTTCTCGGCGGACCTGGAGGTCGATGTGCTCGACAGTCCCAACGCGCTCAGCGCCGGGCAGCGGGAGGTCCTGGAAGGGTTCGACCTCATCCTGATGCCGCGCCGGGGGGTGGGCACGTCGGGGAGTTTTGCCAGTACGGACTGGAATACCATCACCACGCCGCTGCTGAACATGAATCCGTTCACCTACCGCGACCAGAACTGGCGCTGGATTCCGGCGGAGGCCGACACCGCCACCTCGCCGGCGATCCGCCGGCTGGTGGTGGTGGACGACGCCAGTCCGCTGTTCTCCGGGCTCGACACCGGGGAGGGGACGATCGATATTTACCGGGAACCCGACACCACCATGCAGGTTGACTTTGCATCCTCCGTATTCACCGGTGCCGTGGCCGGATGGACGGACCGGCGCGACGAACAGGAGAATTACCTCGAATATCCCTGGATCGTGACCTGGGAAGGGACCGAGGACGCGTTTTACGACAACGGACCGGAGGCGCCGGCCGGGCCGCGCATGCTTTTCCTGGGACAGTTCCCGGCCGACCCGGACGCCTACACGGCGGCGGGCCAAACGGTCCTCCTCAATGCCGTCGATTTCCTCGCCGGCGGTTTGCCGGGCGGCTTCGACGCGTGGCTGGCGGCGCATTTCACGGTGGAGGAGCGGGAGGATCCGGCGCTGGCCGGACCGGAAGCGGACCCGGACGGGGACGGCATCGCGAACCTGTTGGAGTACCTGCTCGGCGGCGATCCGCGCACCCCGGACCGGTCCCGGCTCCCGGTGGCCGAGCCGAGGGTCCTGGACCTCGACGGCGGGGACCCGGCGGCGTTTTTGACCTTGACCCTCACGCGGATCGCGGAGCTTTCCGAGGTGGAGTGGACCGTGGAAACGTCGGGCGATCTCGCGACCTGGGAGGACGAGGCCGTGCTGTACGAGGCGGTCGATAATGGGGACGGGACCGTGACCGAAACGTTCCGGGACCTCGAGCCGATGGACGAAAGCGGGCGTCGGTTCATGCGGGTCCGTGCCCTCCGGGCGCCGTAATCTTGACAACCTTCGAACACAGAGTCATGGCAACCAAAACCAACAAACTGGCTATCGACGGCGGCGTTCCCGTTCGGGACACCACTGCGAATCCCTGGCCGCGCTCGCCGGTCACGGGGGAGGAGGAATGGCGGAACGAGGTGGAGCCGGCTTTTCGCGCGGTCTACGACTCGGGCGTGGAAGGCCGCGAGGGAACCCGCGCGGTCGCCTTTGGCCGGGAGTTCGCCGAGTATTGCGGGGTGGCCCACGGACGACTCCTCACCCACGGGACCGATGCCATTATGGCGGCCCTGGTGGCGGCGCTCGACCTCGACGCCTGGGGCCCGGGCCCGGAAGTGATCGTGCCCAACTACACGTACATCGCCACCGCCAGCGCCGCCCTCGACCGGGGATGCCCGGTGGTCTTTGTCGATGTCGATCCCCGGACCTTTACCCTGGATCCGGCCGCGGTGGAGGCGGCCGTGGTCCCGGGCCGCACGGGCGCCATCCTCCCGGTGCACCTCGCGGGACACCCGGCCGAAATGACGGCGCTCAACGCGATTGCCCGCCGCCACGGCCTGGCGGTGATCGAGGATTGCGCCCAGGCGCACGGCGCCGCGTACGAAGGAACCCGCGTCGGCGCCCTCGGTCATGCCGGGGCTTTCAGCTTTCAGTCCAGCAAGAACCTGTCCTCGGGGGAGGGCGGCCTGGTCACCACCGACGATCCCGAAATCGACAGCCGGGTGGCCGCGTTTATGGATTCCGGCCGGGTGCCCCACGGGGCGCGCTGGGATTATCCCCGCGTCGGGTGGAACTACCGGCCCAGCGAGTACGTGGCCGCCCTGTTGCGGGTGCGCCTGCGGCGCCTCGAGGAGCAGACCGCCCACCGGGTTCGTATGGCGGATCGCCTGACCTCGCGGTTGGCCGACGTGCCCGGGGTGACGCCGCCGCAGCATGCCTCTTGGTGTACGCGACACGCCTACCACTTGTATTGCATGCTCCTGGATGTCG
>PXDC01000059.1 GCA_003565135.1 Verrucomicrobiota bacterium | reverse complement strand
CACCATGTTCTGGAACATGAACGGGCGATGTACGGGGTCCGCCTGTCGTTTGCGCTGGGATATTGGCGGCAGCTCGGGGAGGTTTATCCGCCGGCCTTGGAGGCGATGAAGGAGATTCGCGTTGAGAATACCGAACAGATTAAGTCGGGAGACGGCGATTTTTGCTTGTTTCATGATGTGGTGGCCTTGAATCAAACGCTGGGAGAGAACGACGCAACGGTGGCGCTGTTTGAATTCCTGCACAAAAAACGTCCCGACGAAGCCGCCCGTTATTGGGGTGTTGCTGATGATGCGGTCCTCGAGGCGGAGCGCTATGACCTTGCTCGTCACTATATGGACGACACGGCCGAAGCGTTTGAGAGGGTGGTTTTAGCGTATGAGGTGAACAAGGATTTGTACGACAAAACCCAGGAGAGGAAGAGCCGGTTTCGCGCGTACAACGAATCGAAGCTGGTGAAGGAAAGCCTGAAGCTTATCGAACTGGCGTTGGCCTTTGGCGACGAAAAGGCGGCGAACGCGATTCGGGATCGAGCCTTGGAGCTGGTGGACGACGATCGCCTTCGCGACGCGATTCCGGACGATACGACGGCGCCGTCTTACGGCCGCGGGGACGATTCGGACGGATGACCGGTCCCGGAAGCTTCTGCGGCGGGAGGCGAGTTACGTGGAGTCGGTCGGACGGACCCTGATGCGGATCCGTCGACCCCTGCGGATCGGTTTCCTTCAGGACGTTCTCCGTCTCGTGCGTCGGGCGGGATGAGGACGCAGGAGCGACATCCGGCCGGGCAGGGCCCCTGGAATAAAAACACCAAGCGTCTTTACGCGCAGGGGACCTGGATAAACCCGGCACGGACGGCGGTTCACGATTTGGGATTGGCGGTGGTCGGATCGATGGTGCGCTTGACCTCAATGATCCGGTTGGCGGGGAATCCGCTTTTCTCCGCATGTTGCCGAATGAGATCTTCGCTCTCGGCAAGGTAGACGCAGAAGGTTCCGTCCCCAAGGACGAACGATTCCTGCCACTGAATCCCGTTGCCCAATCCGTCGAGCACTCCCTGGGAGTGCCGGGCGATTTCGCACATCTCGTCGTCCTGCTTGGTTCCGATACCCGGCACTTTGCGCTCAATAATGTATCTTTTCATGGCGGGGTTTTTGATGATGGTGAATGCCTCCTCGGTTCGGTTTATGAGGCCTCTCGCTGGAGGCGGGTGGCGAGGGTCGGAGGTGAGTATAGGTGCGGACGGGAATTCCTTGAAGTGGCGAATCAGACATACTATAATGGGAATTCGGCCATGAGTTCTGAATCGGTCACCAATGTCACCGTGTTGCTTTTGGAAGGCGGCCTCCCGTCAACGGCGGTTGTGATCACCGACATCCTCGGCAGCGTCGGTGTGATTTCCTCGCTGTTCAACGGAGGGAAGGCGGCGCCGTATTTTCACGTGACCACGGCTTCAAAAAATGGGGGGGTAATCTCCACGCCCTTTTCGCTCAGCCTGACGGCGGAAAAGCGCCTGGATGAAATCGACGGCACCGACCTCGTGGTCATTCCCGCCGTGGGGATCGATATCGATTGGGCGGTGGAGCAGAATCGCGGGGTTCTTTCCTGGATTGTGGAGCAACATGCCCGCGGCGCGGAGATTGCCGCGGTCTGTACCGGCGTCGGTCTGCTGGCGGCCACGGGTCTGTTGGACAACAAACCGGCGACTTCGCATTGGGGGGTTATCAATGCGTACTGCCGGCGATTCCCCAAAGTGCGATTTCAACCGGAAAAATTGATAACCGAATCGAGCGGAATGTACTGCGGCGGGGGAGTCTATTCCGCCCTTGATCTGAGCCTTTACCTGGTCGAGCGCTATTGCGGGCACGAGGTGGCGCTGGAGACCGCTCAAAGTCTGGTAATCCAGCCGCCCCGCATCTGGCAGTCGAGTTATGCCATCCCGGAAGGACCGTTCAATCACGGCGACGATCGTATCCGCGACATTGAAGCGTGGATGCAGGATCACTTCGCGGAGCGGTTTCAGCTCGATACGGTGGCGGCGGCATTCGGCATGAGCCCGCGCAGCCTCAACCGGCGATTCCGCCAAGCCACGGGTCTCACGCCTCTGAATTACCTCCACTCCCTGCGTATCAACGCGGCCAAAAGGCATCTCGAAACCGGGACGAAATCGGTCAACGAAATCGGCTACGCGGTCGGTTACGAAGACATCGCGTTTTTCCGCAAGCTGTTCGTTCGCCATACCTCGCTGAATCCGTCCGAATATCGCAAACGTTTCGGCGCCTACGGGATCCGAAGCCTCCTCCGGGCATAGTGGTTCCAAGGAGAACAGCGGGCTGACGGTTTCCTGCAGGGACGAGGGTATTTCCAGAGTCCCGATGGATCCGGAACGAATTCGGAAACGGGGCTCCTGGGGCGGCGTTCGGAATCATTTGAAGCTTCGGCGAACGCCGATCGCGACGAAGTTGGAGCCGCCGCCGCGGCTGACGAGGTCGAAAACGCCGGAGCGGTGGTGCACCCGGGCGAAGGTTTCCCACGGGGCGTCCCCGGCCGGGCCGGCGGTAATTTCGAACGGCATGAAGGCCAGGCGGCGTGAGGCGTGGTCATGGCGTTTACGTTCGATGGCGGGAACCGAGGAGGCGAAGGAGGGGCCGACTCCCAGGGCGACCGTGGTGTGGAAACGGGACCGCCAGGGAAACCGTTCCCAGCGCAGGAGGAGGGCGGCATTGAGTTCGAAGTGATCCTGTTTTCCCCAGTGGCGAGCGACCTGGCCTTCGGCTTCCCAGCGGGCGTAGTCGTCGTGCGCGTGCAGCACGTGCGCCGCCGTTAGAGCGGCAACATAGGAGTCGCGAAAGTCGGTATCGCCGCGAATCACTTCGTTGAAGCGCGTGTAGGTGACTTGTCCGACGTACAGGCCGACCGACCGATTCGCCGTCTCGGATCCCGGTACCGCGGTTGCGGGAAACAGGGCGATCCCGAGACAGGCGGCGAGAAGGATGGTTCGGGCGGGTGTTTGCGATGCGGTCATGATCATCGGTGATTTACGGTTAGAACGAATTCACCGGGCCCGCAACCGGTGACGGCGGATTACGCCTCAGGTACCGAAATCCATGGGGATGGGCACGATCCTTGTCGGTTAAAAAACGAGTCGCGATCCGCTGCGGGTTGTGTCACCGTAAGTGATGACCATGGCGGACACGAAACGCAAACCGACTTACCCGATCGTACCCGATCTCCGGGATTACCTCACTGCCTACAACCGTGAGACGGAGCTGCCGCTGGTTTACGAGGACCTGAAGGGATTCCGTGAATCCATTCCGTTGCACGATGCCAAGGGACGGGATACGCTCTGGGAAACGGTCATTTACGACCCGGAGGAGATGCGCCGGCTCAACCGCGACCTGACGGAAATCTACGCGGTGCTGAAAGTCGACGGCGACCTCAGCGTCATGCAGCACCTCTACGTCGACCGGGTCGATTTCTGCACCTTCGGCAACTCGCATCCGTTCCGCATCCGGATTGTCAACTCCTACAACGACAACCAGGATTACTACTACGTCAAGAAGGCGGACGCGTCCCGGGTTTACGGGTTGGAGCTGGAGCACCTTCTTTCCCCCAACCGGATTAATTACCTGACGTGCGGGACCAACCTGGTGGAGGAGCACATCAGCGGCATTCCCGGCGACGTGTTCATCGACGAGTGGCTGCACAGCGAGCGGCTCAACCCGGTGCGGGTGGCCAAGGAACTGGTCAAGTTCAACGAGCGTTGCTTCATTCGTCTGCTGGGCGACATGCGGTCGTACAATTTCGTGGTCGATGTGACACCGGATTTCGAAGGCGTCCAGGTGCGGATTCGCTGCATGGATTTCGACCAGCAATCCTACGACGGGCGCAAGAACTTCTACCTGCCGCAGTTTTTCAAGGAGAACAGCCAGTTGGCGGTTTACTGCATGGAGCGGCTCAATCGGACCACCGCCCTGCAGTACCAGCGGGAAGAGCAGGCATTGATCTACCGGAGGTTGCAGATCAGCCGGGAGCGGCTCGGGCGCCTGCTTGCGGTGATGGGGGACGACGCCATCGCGCCTCCGGAGAATGTGGGTGCGCTCGGCGATTCGCTGGCGGAGCATTACGGGAACCCCGCTTTCCGGAACTGTTCGAGCATGGGGGAACTGGTGGCGGAAAGCCTGGAAACGCTGTCCCGGAACGTCCGCCGTCACGATACCGACACCGCGAAGCCGGTTTTTGATTTCCGGTGATTGGAGTTGAGTTTTGCTCCCCGGGGCGGGTAAGGTGTCCCGCTTATGAGTGAACCTTCCACCAGCGACAACACGCACGACCTGTACGCGGTCCGCCTGGGCAAACTCGAAACGATGCGGGCCGGGGGCTTCGATCCGTTCCGGGCCGTTTTCGAACCCGCCCAGACATCGGCGCAGGCGGTGGCGCTTTACCGTGACGACGAGGAGAACAGCGGGACGGTCACCGTGGCCGGAAGGCTCATGGCCCACCGCGTGATGGGGAAGAGTATCTTTGCCAAGATCCAGGACCGAGCCGGGCAGATCCAGCTCTACGCGCGGAGGGAGGAACTGGGCGACGACGTGTTTGCCGCGTTCAAGAAGCTGGATATCGGGGACATCCTCGGTGCCGGGGGAACCCTGTTTAAAACCAGGACCGGGGAGGTCACGGTCCGGATCAAGGAATACAGGCTCCTGGCGAAGTCCCTGCGGCCCCTCCCCGAGAAGTGGCACGGGTTGACCGACAGCGAGGCGATTTACCGCCAGCGTTACCTGGACCTGGTCATGAATCCGGCGTCCCGCGAGCGTTTTCGCACCCGCAGCCGGATTATCGGGTGCATCCGGCGGTTTTTGGAGGAGCGGGACTTTCTGGAAGTGGAGAGTCCGGTACTCCAGGCGGTTCCGGGCGGGGCGGCGGCGCGGCCGTTCGTGACCCATTACCAGGCACTGGGCAAGGATTTCTACCTGCGGATCGCCCTGGAGCTCTACCTCAAGCGCCTCCTGGTCGGCGGCTTCGACCGCGTCTTTGAGATCGGGAAGAACTTCCGCAACGAGGGCCTCTCCCGCCGGCACAACCCGGAATTCACCATGCTGGAGGTTTACCAGGCCTACACCGATTTCCGGGGGATGATGCGTCTGGTTTACGATATGATTCAGCGAATCTGCGACGAGGTGCTCGGCGCGAAGGATGTCGAGCGTCCCGACGGAACCGTGATTCATCTCGGCGGCGAGTGGCGCGAGGCGAAGTACAAGGACCTGGTCCGCGAGGCGACGGGGGATCCCGACTGGTTTTCGCACAGTCGCGACGAAAAACTCGAGAAGGCCCGTGCCATGGGGATCGAGGTCGACGCGGCGCTGGAGGATCACGAGATCACGAACGACGTATTCGAGAAGCGGGTCGAGCCGACGCTCATTCAGCCGACCTTCGTCACCCATCTCCCGAAGGAACTCTGTCCCCTGGCCAAGATCACGGAGGACGATCCCACCACCATCGACGTATTCGAGCTCTGCATCAACGGCCAGGAAATCGCGCCCGCCTATTCCGAGCAGAACGATCCCCTGGTGCAGCGGGAAATGTTCGAGGCGCAGGTGGGCGACGACATCCAGAAGATGGACGAGGATTTTCTCACCGCCCTGGAGCACGGGATGCCGCCGGCGGGGGGCATCGGTGTCGGCATCGACCGGCTGCTCATCATGCTCACCGGCGCGGAGAACATTCGCGACGTCATTTTATTTCCGCAGTTGAGGTAGGATTCGGCCGATGCCCTGGTACCTGTATCTGGCGCTCAAGCAGCTATTCCCCTCGGGCAAGCTGATATCGTTTTTCACCGTGGTGTCGGTGTGCGGGGTGACCCTCGGCGTGATGCTCCTGATCATCGTGCAGAGTGTGATGAACGGGTTCGGGGAGGAAATTCGCAGCAAGATTATCGATACGGGAGGCCACATCCGTCTGGTCAGCGGCAGTGGCGACATTATCCGGGACTACGGCGAAATACTCGACCGGGCGGAGGCGTTTGCGGAGGTAAAGGCGGCCACTCCCTACGCCGAGGGTGTCGTCATGGTGCAGAGCGAGCGCCGGCCGTCGCTGCCGGCCGTGCGGGGAATCGATCCTTTGCGTGAGGGAAAGGTGGTGCCGCTGGATGACTACATCGTCGGGGGCGAACTCGACGACCTCTACGATGACGGCGTGTTCCTGAGCTCGGGCCTGGCGTCGGGCCTGGGCGTCGGGGTCGGGTCGATCATCGAAGTGTACACTCCGCTGATCCTGGAGCGGATCAAACGCGATGAGATCCTGCTTCCCCGGGAACTCGAGGTAGTGGGCATATTCGAAACCGGCTGGCACCAGGCGGACGAAAACACCATGGTGGTGACCCTGCGGCTGATGCAGGATCTTTACGGTCTGGACGGGGGCATCCACGGGATCACGCTCCGCCTGCACGAGGGTCACGACGTCGACGCGGTAACGGCGCGGCTCAACCGCGAGTTCGAGGGGTATCCGCGGGCGGTTTCGTGGATGGACGCCAACCGCGACTTCCTCTGGATTCTCCAGTTGGAAAAGAACGTCCTTTTTTTCCTGCTGCTTTTTATTATCGTGGTGGCCGCGTTCGCCATCACCAGCTCGCTCCTGATAACGGTGGTTCGCAAAACCCGGGAAATCGGGCTTCTCGGCGCCCTCGGGGGGCGTCCCGGCCAGATCGCGGGCTGTTTTTGTTTCCAGGGGTTCTTCATCGGGGTGACCGGCACGGTTTTCGGGATCCTTGCCGCGCTCGTCCTGCTGCATTTCCGCAACACCATCATCTACGGGTTCGCCAGCCTGACCCAGAGCGAGGAGGCGCTGCGCCGGTATTATGAATTTGCCTACATTCCGCTGCACTACTCCATGCAGGATTTTGTGGTCATCGTTACCTGTTCGATCATCATTTCGACCCTGGCGGGAACGATCCCCGCGCTGCGGGCCGCCCGCCTGAAACCGACGGAGGCCTTTCGCAATGAGTGAACCGGTGGTCGAAGTGAGAGGGCTCCGGAAGAGCTTTCGCAGCGGGGAGAAGACGCTCGAAGTGCTGTGCGGGGTGGACTTGTGCCTCGACGCCGGCGAAAGTGTCAGTATCCGCGGGGAATCCGGGTCGGGGAAAACGACGTTTGTCCACATTCTCGCGGGCCTGGAAGGATTTGATGCCGGGGATCTGCGCTGGCGGGGCCGTTCGCTCGCGGGGCGGCGACGGGCGCCGCTTGCGCGGGAACGGGCGGTGTTTCTCGGCATGGTGTTCCAATCGTTTTACCTGGTGCCGGAAATCAATGCCCTGGACAACGTCCTCATGGCCCGGCGCATGATCCGCCGGCCCGATCGCGCCGACCGGGAACGGGCGGCGGAGATGCTGGATCGGGTGGGCCTGGGCGAGCGGGGCCATCACCTTCCCAGCCAGTTGTCCGGGGGCGAAAAACAGCGCGTCGGGGTGGCCCGCGCCCTCATGAACCGTCCCTCGGTCATTCTCGCGGACGAACCGACCGGCAATCTCGACGAGATCACCGGCAACGTCATCATGGACCTGCTCCTGAAGGTCTGCCGCGAGCAGGGAACGGCGCTGGTCCTCGTCACCCACAACAAAACCCACGCCAGGAGTACGGATCGCGAACTGCTGCTCAAACTGGGGAAGTTCGAGGCTGCCGGGGGCGGGGACGGGTAGGGTGTTTCGTCCCGTTCGGATCAAAGCCGCCGGGGTTTCCGACGGGTGTTGTCCGCGACCGGTGGCCGGATTAATTGACGTATTTCTGGACGATGGGAATCCGCCGGCCCACGCCGAAGGCGAGGGGGGTGATCTTCAGCCCGGGAGCGGCCTGTTTGCGTTTGTATTCGTTGAGGTCGACGCGGCGGATGATGTCGCGGACCACCTTCTCGTCGTACCCCTGGCGAATAAGGTCGCGGCTCGACCAGCCTTCTTCAACGTACTTTTCCAGGATCGCGTCTAGCACGGGATAGGGAGGCAGGGTATCCTCGTCTTTCTGGTCGGGACTGAGCTCGGCGGAGGGCGGTTTGTCCATAGTGGAAGCGGGAATGACTTCGCGCCCGCGATTCAGGTATTGGGCCAGCGAATACACTTTCATTTTCGGCAGGTCGGAGATGACCGCGAGCCCTCCGGACATGTCGCCGTAGAGCGTGCAGTACCCGACGGCCAGTTCGCTCTTGTTTCCGGTGGTCAGGAGGAGCGCGCCGAATTTGTTGGACAGGGCCATGAGGAGGAGGGCTCGGCTCCGTGCCTGGATATTCTCTTCGGTGACGTCGCGGGCCAGGCCCTCGAAAAGGGGTGCGAGGGTTTTTTCGGCGGCCGCGACCACGTCGGCGATGGGCAGTTCGTGGAATGGCATCCCGAGGTTCCGGGCGAGGGTGCGGGCGTCGTCGCGGCTGTGGGCGCTGGAAACGGAGGAGGGGAGAGCGACACCGGTGACGTTCCCGGGGCCGAGGGCCTCCACGGCGAGGGCGGCCGTCACCGCCGAGTCGATACCGCCGCTCAGACCGACGATGGCTTTCTCGAAGCCGCTCTTGACGACGTAGTCGCGGAGTCCGAGGACGAGCGCGTCGTGAATGTCCTCGATCTCCTCCCGGCGGTAACCGGCAGGTATAGTCCGGCCGGTGCCGTCGAGGTCGACGACGGAGAGGTCCTCCCGAAACGCCGCGCACGCCGCCAGGAGGTCGCCGTCGCGGTCGACGGCGAGGCTGCGTCCGTCAAAGATCAACTCGTCGTTTCCACCGACGGCGTTGCAGTAAACGGCGGGGCAGCCGCATTTGCGGGCGGCATCGGCGATAAAGGATTCGCGGATCCGGGATTTCGCGCAATGCCATGGGCTGGCGGATACATTGATGAGCAGGTCGATACCGCGGGCGGCGAGGGCGCCCACCGGATCGAATTCGTAACCGTGGTGGAAGGCCGCTTCCGGGCGCGACCAGATATCCTCGCAAACGGTAAGGCCGACTTCGAGCCCCCGCCACCTCCAGGTGGCGGGGGCTGTCGCGGGCTGAAAATAACGGTCCTCGTCGAATACGTCGTAGGTGGGCAAAAGGCATTTGCGCGCGGAAATCCGGATTTCCCCGTTTTCGCACCAGGCCACACTGTTAAAGAACGAGCGGCCGTTGGCGGCGGGATTGGTCTCGACGTAGCCGACCAGGGCCGGGACCCCGCCGGTGGCGGCGGCAATTTCGGTTAGAGTCTCCTCCACGTCGGGCACGAAACGGCGTTTGAAAAGGAGGTCCCGCGGCGGGTACCCGCAGATCGCCATTTCCGGGAAAACGACCAGGTCGGCCCCCTGTGCGGCCAGCGAGTGGTAGGCGTCGAGGATTTTTTCGCGGTTGCCGGAGAGGTCGCCGACGGTGGTGTTGATTTGTCCGAATCCGATACGCATTTACGTATACTACTACCCGGGACTGTTTTTACACCACCGCAAAAAAGGGAAGATGCCGGTGGAGCGAAAGTAATTCGGTGGGGATGAGATTGGGAAAATCCCGGACGGACGGAGCGATCCGGGGAGCGGCGTGCGCGGTCAGGCGGGCGACGGGTCCCGGGGATCCTCGATGGCGTGCATGAACGCCGGTTTGTCCGGGGCCTGGAAGAAGGCGGTCCCGGCCACAAAGGTGTCCGCGCCGTGACGGCGGCATGCGGCGGCGGTTTCCACGTTGATACCCCCGTCCACCTCGAGGCGAAAGTGCTGTTTACGTTCCTTGCGCCAGCGGTCGATCTGTTCCAGCTTCGGGAGCACATCTTCGCGGAAGCTCTGTCCCCCGAATCCCGGCTGGACGGTCATGACGAGGACGAGGTCGACCGCCTGGAGAAACGGCTCGACGGCTTCGGCGGGCGTGTCGGGGTTGAGGACGATGCCGTTGCGGCAGCCGAGGTCGCGTATCCCGCGCAGTGTTTTCGCGTGATCGTAGGCGGGTTCGACATGAATACTGATCAAGTCGGCGCCGGCTTCGGCGAACGGTTTTATGTAGTCGGCGGGATTGTCGAGCATGAAGTGGACGTCGAAAAACAGCGAAAAAGGGTCGCGGAGCGCCGCGACGGTGGCCGGCCCGAACGTGAGGTTGGGGACGAAATGGCCGTCCATGATATCGATGTGAAGCCAGTCGAGTCCGCACGTCTCGACCTCCCGCACGCTGCGTGCGAGGTGGGCGGGATCGCCGGCGAGCAGGGAGGGGGCGAGGACGTTGTTTTGAGCGCGGTACATAGGCCTTGAGAAATGATGCCGGGTGGCATTCTACCTTCTTTTTCCCTTAAATTGAAGCGGTTCTTTACTTTAGAAAAGGATTTTTGCCATACTTGTGTCCCGAGACATGGATGCCGTCGTCAACAGCCAGCAGCAAAACGATGCGGAATTTGGGCTAACAAAAAAGAAATCGTTTGTGATCTTCGGCGCGGTGGGTTGTGTGCTGATCGCGGTCGGCCTTCTCATGGCGCGGCTGGAAATGACGGTCCGCGGGACAGGGACGGTGTACGCCGAGGGGCAGCGTTACCTATACGCGGGAGTGGACGGTGTTCTCCGGGAGCACTATGTGCGAATCGGGGACGAGGTCGAGGCGGGCGCCCCGCTGGTGTCGATGGACCCGTTGGAGCTGGATAGGCGGGTGGCGGTATTGGACCGTGAACTGGAGGAGATCTCCGGGCGTCGGAAGGAACTGGGGATCGCCCGCCGGGAATGGGAGGTGCGCCCGTTACCGGCGGAGGTGGCGACGGCGAAGGACCGACTGGAACTGGTTTCGACCATCCGGCGTATCAACGAAGAGATTATGGCGTCGCTGCGGGAGCTGGAAGCGGTTCGGGCCATCCGTTCACTGGAGCTGAACCGGCAGCGGCTGGCGGTGCTCAACGCCGAGTTGGCCGGGCTCGGGGCGGAGGTTTACCGCCGGTGGGAGGAGGCGGGTCTGGCTGAAATCGAGGGGGAAAGGCTGACGGCGGCCGGTGAGCGGCTCGACGCCCGGGAGGCGGGCTTGCGCCGGGAGCGGGAACTCCTGGAGCGCGAGCGGGAACGTTACGTCGTGCGGGCGCCGGTCGAGGGGCGGATCCTCGATATCCACAAACGCTACGAGGGCATGGCGGCCGAAACCGGGGACCTCCTGGTCACCCTGGCACCGAGGGACGCCGCTTTTCGGGTCAAGACTTATGTGGAACAGCGCAACGTCGATCTTCTGAAAGCGGGTATGGATGTGCGCATGGAGTCGGGCGTTTTTGAATCCGTTCTCGAAGGTTACGTCTACGGCCGGATCCTGGCGGTGGCGGAGGCCGCCCGCGGCAGCGAAGCGGGTGCCGACTGGCGGAATCCCGTTTTCGAGGTTACGGTCGAGGTTACCGATGCGCCACATCCGCTGGTCCTGGGGTCGACCGTGGACATGCGTTTGATAATCGGAAAAAGGAGTGTCCTGGACATGCTGATGGGCCGTCCGGCGGGGGGGCGCGCGGTCGGCGGGGGGGAGGAACCATGAGGAACACCATCAACGGCTACGCCGCCAAGGCGGACACGATTTACCAGTACGTGTGGGCTTACCGGAAGCGATTGATGCCCGGGCTCACGTTTGCGTTCCTGCGTTCGCTCATGCTCGCGCCGCTCCCCTGGCTTTTCCGGGTGATCGTGGACGAGCACCTGGCGGCGGCGGACATGCTGGGCATCGCCAGCGTGGTGTTTGTCTTTATCGGGCTCCTTTTCCTGCACTATGTCTTCGCCGTGAAGGGGGCCCGCGCCATCGCGAGGGTGATGGCGAACATGAACATGGACATGCGCAGCATGATCTACCACAAGCTCCAGTTCCTGAGCTTCGGTTTTCTCGACCAGCAGAAGACCGGCCGCCTCATTTCCAAGTACGCCTTCGACACGCTGAAAGTGGAGCAGACCCTCATGCAGCTGCTCAACCAGTTCCTGCCCAACGTGCTCTACAGCCTGATGATCATCTTCCTGCTGTTGACCATGAACTGGCAGTTGTCCCTGGTGCTGCTGGCCATGCTGCCGCTGTACGGCTTCGCCCGTTTTTATTTCTTCGGTAAATTCCGGGTGCGCAACCAGCAGGCGCGGCTGGCCCAGGAGCACCTGACCGGTACGGCCAGCGAATTGATCACCGCCCTGCGCCTGGTCCGCAGTTTTGGTGAGGAGAAGCAGGCCCGGGCCCAGCTCGACGTGACCAGCGAGAACCTGGCCCGCTCCCGTTTCGAGCTGATCAGCGTCAACCAGTCCTTCGGCGCCTTCACCCAGGTCAGCACCCAGGCGCTGTCACTTTTTGTCATCGCCGGCGGCGCCATCCTGGTCATGAACGGCATGCTGACGCTCGGGACCCTCTTCGCGTTCATGGTTGCCATGCCGATTATTCTGCAGCCGGTGCAGATGTTCGCCCAGGTCAGCGAACAGTACTTCATCGGGCAGGAGGCGTACCGGAGCATCAAGGAGTTGCTCAATTCCACCTATGTCGAGGAGTGGAAGGGGCAGCAGCGACTTCCCAACCTGCGCGGCGACATCAAATTCGAGAACGTTACCTTCTCGTATCCGAGCAAAGACGAGCGTGTCATCGAGAAGTTCAACCTGCACATCCGCTCGGGCGAACACGTCGCTTTTGTCGGGCCGTCCGGCTCGGGTAAAAGCACGCTGGCCAACCTGGTGCTCGGCCTGTACAAACCGACCTCGGGAGTCATCAAGATCGACGATCTGCCCCAGGAGCGCATGAATCTGCGCTGGTTCCGGCGCCAGGTGGCCATTGTGATGCAGGAAAGCCTGCTGCTTTCGGGCTCCATCCGGGAAAACATCCGTTTTGCCAAACCCGATGCCAACGACGAGGAGGTGCGGCGCGCCGCGCGGGAAGCGAACGCGGAGGCGTTTATCAACGAGTTGCCCGAAGGTTACGAATCCGAGGTGGGCGAACGGGGGGTGAGCCTGTCCGGCGGCCAGCGCCAGCGTATCTCCATCGCGCGTGCCATTCTCCGCAACCCGAAGGTGCTGATTCTCGACGAAGCGACTTCGGCTCTCGATTACGAGAGCGAGCGGCTTATCCAGGAGGCCCTGGAGCGGTTGGCGCACGGACGTACCGTGATCACCATCGCCCACCGCCTGAGTACGATTCGCAACGCCGACCGGATTGTTGTTTTGCGCAAGGGCCGTGTCATCGAATCGGGCAGTTTCGAGGAACTGGTCGATCACGGCGGCTATTTTAAGGAGCTCCTCTCCGCCCAGGACCGGCCGGTCCTGGCCTGATTGGCGGCCGGGGGAAGATCCCGGGCTTGCCCCGGGGCCGTTTCTCCGTAGCCTTCATTTCCGTGAAAACACCATTCCTCCCTTTTCCCCGCGCCTCGTTGTTCGGGGCGACGTTGCTTTTGGCCGGCTGGGTCGCGTGCGCCGGCGAGGACGCCGGGCCACCGCCCGAATTCGAGATTGTTTCCGAGCGCGAATCGGAGCCCTTTCCGGGCGTGCGGATCGTGGAGATCGAGACCTCGGCGCCGCAGAAGGTTTTCGCCGCCTTCATTTCGCTGGATGAGCCGTCCCTGCGGGTGGATGCCACCGAGCCGACCACCCGCTTTGTCACGGTGCGCGACTGGGCGGAGGAGAACGGTGCCCTGGTGGCGGTGAACGGTGATTTTATGCGCTATGCCGACGGCGTGCCCCATCTTTACGGCGACGCCGTCGGCGGTGGCTTACGCTGGCCGGAAGTGAATACCGGCCGGGGCGGGCACTACGCGGACGGATGGTTTTACCGGCGGTACGGATGGATGGCATTCGGCCCTTACGGGGTCGAGTTCAGCGCTACTCGTTATATCAAGGAAAACCGCGAGCGGTTCGGCGCGGAGAGCGGATGGAGGCCGGAGGAGGTAACCTCGGAGATTCCGGAGGGTACCCGGGCGCTGGTGAGCGGATTTTCCCAGCTCGTCGTCGAAGGCAAACCGATCGCCTGCGAGGATCCGACCGCCGCGGATTGTTTCCCCGACCGGGGAGACATGCGGGCCCGTCATCCCCGCACCGCCATGGGGCTGAGCGAAGATCGGCGGACGTTTATTCTCGTGGTGGTCGACGGGCGCAGTGCCGAATCGATCGGCATGTACGGGGTCGAACTGGCTGGACTGATGAGCGATTTGGGGGCCTGGACCGCCATCAACCTGGACGGCGGGGCTTCGTCCCAGATGTACGTGCAAGGCCGCGGCGTGATCAATACCCCTTCGGCCGAACCGCACCGGCGGGTTCTCAATCACTGGGGCGTTTTCCCGGCGGATTAGGCGTTCCCGCGGCCTGCGCCGGGGGGGGGGCGGGTTGGGATCAGATCAGGATCCCCGCGAGGTGGCAGCCGAGCGTGGAGGCCATACCGCCCGCCAGAAAGATTGCGAGCGGTACGGCCGTGTCGCGAAGATGGAGAAGGGCGAACAGCAGAATGACAAAAGGCAGAAGCAGGGAACCGAGGAACCAGGCCGTGTGATGCTTGAAAGCTGCCGTCAGGAGCAGGACGTAGCCGACCAGGCTCGCGATCAACCCGGCGGTCAAGAGGAGGTGGCCGACAGTGATCATGAAGGGAGGTCGGGGAGCCGGTGGGGCCGCCGCACATACGAGCTTACGGGAAGATCCGGCCGCCGGGCAAGGGCGGGCGTCAGAGCGCCGTGACCGAGCTCTGGCGAAAACTCAGGCGGCTGGTGAAACGCTCCAGCAGCGGAACGCGGATCATGGCCTCGGACCGGAGTTCCGGAACCAGTGCTTCCAGGATGGTTTGTTTTGTTTCCTCCGGCAAGCGGATCTGCTGGCGCAACTCGATCAGTTCGCAGCGCAGGTTCAGCCATTCGGATTTGAATGCCTTTGCCTTGGGAAGACGTGCAAGGTTGCGGCAGATTTTTTGGGTTTCGCGGGCCACGTTCCGGCCGTCCAGGTCGAGGGAGAGTTTCCGGATACAGGAGGCGCTCTCCTTGTCCAGGGCATCGAGGTCGATCCCGAGGAGGCGGCAGCGGACGGAGACAAGGATCTCGCCCAGTTCCCGGCGGCTTACCCGGAGGGCGGTCGCCGTCCATCCGTAATCCCAGCCCTCGAAATCGCGCGCCAGCAGGGCGAACTTCTCCCGCGGATCGAGGTTTTGCAGCTCGCCGGGACAGGCTTCGCCAACCGTCGATGATTCGCGCGGCCGAACGGAAAAAAGAGTGGTCGCGAGAAGGCGTTCGAAATCCGATACACGGTGCATGAAGGGGAGGTACTTCCAGATTTCGTGGTGCACCTCCCGCGTCTTGGCGCGAAGCGGTTCCTCGTCGTCGATACCGCAGAGAGCCACGAACTCGGTAATGAGGTCGCAGTACGGCGCGGCCAGCAAAACAAAGGCGTCGGCGTCGCCGCGTACGGCCCGTCTGAGGAGCCGGCGCAATTCGGTGCGCCCCTCCCGTGAATGCGGGGAAACATCAAACCTGTAAGCCACAACGGAAGTCATTACGGCACGTTGGATTTCTCTCGGTTAAGAGGTGTTATTCCTCGTCGTTGTAGCGACGATTGACTTCTTCCCGACAGTAATGGATCACCCGCAACCAGATTTCCCGGAGGTCGAAGAGCTGGGCCATGGCCTCGCGGTGATAAATCGACGTCGAATAAGTCCTCGATTTAACAACTTCCTGGAGAAAGTGGATCGATTGGTTCAGGTCGCTCAACGCCCGTTTTAGCTGCGCCACACAGAGGGCGTAGTCTCCCATGTCGAGGGCGTGTATTGCGAAAATGGCATTGGTTTCCCCCCGTTGCAGGCTCTTCTGAAAAGAGTGGGCCAGCGTCGGGTGTAGACGGTTGGTGGGATTGGCTATCAGCCGTTCCCAGGCTTCGTGCAAATTGATGTAAAGCGAACGCGTGGCGACGAAAATGGGGTGCCGGTAGAGTGTGTAGGGATCGAGCGGATCCTCCGCGTCGTCGTCCTCGACGGCGAAAAGCTCGTCCTCCGCGCAATCCTCGTCTTCTCCAAGCGGCCGGGCCGAGGTCCATTCATCCGATTCCCACCCCATTTGCTGGGCTATTTTGTCCAGCCGGTCCGGGCGGTCGCGGAACCTGGCGTAGAGGGAAAGGTACCGGTGGAAGATTTCCTCCTGATCGCACAGGTACCGCTCCCAGTCGAACTCGCTCCAAGCGAGATCGCTCTTGTCGTCCCACTCGCCTTCGGAAAAATATTCGAAGTCGTAGTCACTCATTAAAGAAGCCTGAACTCAATCTCCAGTGTGGCCCAATCGGACGAAAGATCAACCCCTTTTCCGAGAATTCGCGGGTCTACAGCTTTCCGCCGTAGACCGCGTTGGCCCCAAGTTCCTCCTCGATGCGCAGCAACTGGTTGTACTTGCAGACACGGTCGGTGCGACAGAGGGAACCGGTCTTGATCTGGCCCGCGTTGGTCGCGACGGCGATGTCCGAAATCGTGGTGTCCTCGGTCTCTCCGGAACGGTGGGAAATGACGGACGTGTATCCGGCCTCGCGGGCCATTTCGATGGCATCGAAGGTTTCGGTCAGGGTCCCGATCTGGTTGACTTTGATCAGGATGGAGTTGGCCACGCCCATATCGATGCCCTTCTTCAGGAAAGCGGTGTTGGTCACGAACAGATCGTCCCCCACCAGCTGGGTGTCCGCCCCGAGCGCTTCGGTCAGTTTTTTCCACCCGGTCCAGTCGTTTTCGTCGCAGCCGTCCTCGATCGACAGGATGGGGAATTTCTTCTGCAGGTCCTGGTAGAAGGCCACCATGTCGTCGGCGGTGCGCTTCGACCGGTCGGATTTGTGGAATTCGTACTTTTTGCTCTTGGCGTTGTAGAACTCGGAAGCGGCGACATCCAGGGCGATGAAAATATCTTTTCCGAGCTTGTATCCGGCTTTTTTGACCGCCTGGGCGATGACTTCAAGGGCTTCCTCGTTCGATCCGAGCCCCGGCGCGAAACCGCCCTCGTCACCGACGGCCGTGGATAGTCCCTTGCCCTTGAGCACCCCCTTGAGGGCGTGAAAGACTTCCGTTCCCATCCGCAGCGCCTCCCGGAAACTTTCGGCGCCCTTGGGCATGATCATGAACTCCTGGATGTCGATGGGGGCGTCGGAATGGGCACCCCCGTTCATGATGTTCATCATCGGCACCGGCAAAACCTTGGCGTTGCTCCCCCCGAGGTAGCGGTAGAGGGGCAGGCCGCTCGAGTCGGCGGCCGCTTTCGCCGCGGCCAGGGAGACCCCGAGGATGGCGTTGGCGCCGAGTTTTTTCTTGGTCGATGTGCCGTCCAGCTCCAACATGGTGCGGTCGAGGGCGACCTGGTCGGCCGCGTCCATCCCCACCAGCGCGGGAAGGATTTCCACTTCCACGTTCTGAACCGCTTTTAAAACGCCTTTTCCCAGGTAGCGCTTTTTGCCGTCGACTCCTTTGGGAAGCTGCTTCGCGGCCACCGCGCCGTCGCGCAGCTCGAGAGCCTCGTTCTCGCCCGTGCTCGCGCCCGAGGGGACCGCCGCACGGCCCACCGAACCGTCTTCGAGCTCGACGTCCACCTCGACGGTGGGATTGCCTCGCGAATCAAGAATTTCCCGTGCACGGATATCAATAATCGAAGTCATACGGTCCTCCTTGTGGCGATTATTTTTGGGTTTGGCAATCGATTTTCACCGCGGTGCGCCCCCGCCGTGGACGCGGCGGGATGTTTTTCACAAATTGACTTGATATGAGACCTGATCTCATCAAATTTAACCCCTAAGTATGAGACTCAATTTCATCAGCTGTGCCGCCGGGTCCGTTTTCCTCATGGGTTTCACCGCCTGCTCGCCTCCGGACCCGGGCGACGGGGAATCGGGCTTTTCGGAACGTCGGCTGGTGGTGGCTCTCAAGCCCGACAAGGATCCGGACCGAATGCTGGAGGAGAAGCGCTCGCTCGAGGACCACCTCTCGACTCAAATCGGTGTACCGGTGGAGGTGTTTTCGCCGCTGTCGGGCTCCGTAATCCAGGAGGGCTTTGCCAACGGGACCATCGACCTCGCGTACGTCAGCGGCACCGACATGGTGCACGCCCGCGAGCGCGGGGTGGCCGATTTGCTCCTGGTCGGGGAAATCGACGGGAAGACCTCGTACACCAGCTACTGGGTCACCCTTCGGGACAAACCGTACGAGGGGATTGAAGACCTTCGGGGAAGGCCGATCGCTTTTTCGAGCCGCACGAGTACCTCCGGCTACGTCATCCCTCTCTGGGATCTCTACCGGAAGGGCCTGATCGATGCGGAAACCGGTCCGGCGGGTTTTTTTGGCGAGGGCAACGTTTTTTACGGCAGCGGGTACGTTTCCGCGGTCAACCGGGTGCTCGACGGCGAAGCCGAGGCGGCCGCCGTCAGTTTCTACGTCCTGGAGGAAGACCGCCACCTCACCGGGGAGCAGCGTGATCGGTTGCGGAAGATGGCCGAACAGGGGCCGGTTCCCACCCACGTTATCGCCGTCCGCGCCTCCCTGGCCGACGGGGACAAGGAGCGGTTGCGGGACGCTTTGCTGGTATTGAACGACGATGAGCACCACGACCTGCGCGACGCGGTGTTCACCTCCCGTATCGTGGCGGCGGACGAGGACGAACACCTGGCCGGGATCAGCGAGGCCATGGCGTTGGCCCGCAGGATGCCGGCTCGATGATGGGTTGATCGATAAAATTATGAATTTGCCGGCCGGAAGAACGATGCTGACGATCTGGAATAAAGTGACGCCGCGGGTGCCTCTGCCGGAGCGTGTGGACGGAATCGGGGACGTGGCCGGAACCGTCGACGAAAAACCGCACCTGAGTATCCGCAACCTCGGCATCCGGCGGGGAGGCCGCTGGCTGGTCCGCAACCTCAATCTCGAAATTCCCCGGGGGGAGTTCGTCGCCGTGGTGGGGCCGTCGGGGGCGGGAAAAACCAGCCTCCTGGCCTGTCTCGCCGGGATGCTGGAACCGGCCGAGGGGGAGGTGGAGTATCACTGTAACAAGGGCTGCCGGCACCGGCCGCTGGATTTTCGCCGGCGGACGGGTATCATCTTCCAGAACTTTATGCTGACCCCGAACAACACGGTGCTGTCGAACGTGCTGTGCGGGAGGGTGGGCCGCTACTCGTGCCTGCGGACGTTGTTCGGTTTTCCCTATTCCGACAAACGGGAAGCGTTTTCCATCCTCAACGACCTCGGCCTGGGAGACTACCTTTACCGCTGGGCGGTGGAGATCTCCGGGGGGGAACAGCAACGGACCGCCATTGCCCGGGCGCTCTTTCAGGAGCCCGAACTGTTCCTTGCGGACGAGCCGGTTTCCAATCTCGACGCCTACCTTTCCGGCCGGGTTTTGGGAATCCTGCGCCAGGAAGCCAGTCTCAGGCGGCGAACGGTCTTTTGTGTGCTCCACAATCCGGATCTCGTCGACCGGTTTGCCGACAAAGCGCTCAGCATCGATCCGGGGAAACCGGAAGGCTGGCGGCTGCGGGACGTGCATTGATGACGAAGCAGCAGCCACCCCCGCACGGGCGTTTTCCCGACGTCAAATGGCACGAGCGCCTCAACGTGCTCAACGTCTCCCTGGTCATTTTCCTGGTGGCGGTGGTGTTTTCCAGTCCCGCCCTGCAGGGTTCGGGACGCGACCTGGACTACCTGGGAAATTTCCTCCGCTTCGCCGGGAATTTTTTCCCGCCGGATTTCTCCGTTACGGGGGTCGTGCTCCTGGCCCTGGTGGAGACGTTCCAGATGGCGGTGATGGCGACCTTCTTCGCGGTCATCCTGTCCTTTCCGCTCGCCGCGGCCGGGGCGCAGACGGTCTCTCCCAAGTGGCTGGTGGTGACGGCGCGAATGATCATGAACCTGATCCGCACCATACCGAGCCTGATCTGGGCATTGATTGCGGTCGCCGTGGTCGGTGCCAACAGTCTGGCCGGGGTGATTGCGTTGACCTTCTACAGCACCGGTTACCTGGGGAAGTTTTTCAGCGATGCTTTCGAGTCGGTCGATGTCCAGATCGCGAAAAGCCTCCGGGCCATCGGCGCCGATCCGGTTCAGGCCTTCCAGCACGGAATGTGGCCCCATGCCAAGCCCCTGGTCTGGAGCTATTCGCTTTGGATGCTCGAATACAACATCCGTTCGGCCGCCATCGTCGGGATTGTGGGGGCCGGGGGCATCGGCGTGCAGCTCTTTTTCTACCAGGATTACCAGATGTGGGATAAATTCGCCACGGTACTTATTTTCATCCTCGCCCTGGTGACCCTGCTGGATTTTCTGGGCGAGTGGATCCGCAAAAAAGTCACCAATCGCATGAACCGTCGGGCGCTGGCGGAATAAATCCTTTGCCTTTGCCCCGGGCGTCGGCGTAACGTGCCGGTTTCGTGTCAACCAACCACAACGTATGCTTATGAATGCCTTGAAGATGACAGGATTGCTGGTCGTATTCGGCGCCGGTGCGACGGGATTGCCGGCCCAGGAACCGCCCCCCGCTCCGGGACCGCCGCCGCAGACGGCGCCCGGTGAGGAGTTTACCGAAGCGGAGATGCTGAAGACCTACGGGTTTTTTGTCGCCTCCCAGACCGGGGTCGCCCAGATGGACCTGGGCGAGGAAGCGTTTGAAGCGTTTCTGGACGGTTTCCGGTACGCCATGGAGAGTTCCGAGCCGCCGCACGACTTTGAACGGATCGGTCCGCAACTGCAGGCGTACCTGCAGCAGAAACAAACCGCCGCAAGCGCCCGCGCGGCCGAGGCCGGACGGGCCGAGGCGGCGGAATTTTTTGCCGGTCTGGCCGAGCGCGATGACGTTCAGAGCACCGAAAGCGGCCTCCATTACGAGATCATTGAACGCGGCGAGGGATCGCTGCCGGGTCCGGAAGATACCGTGCGGATTCATTACCGGGGATCGCTCATCAACGGGGACGTGTTCGACAGTTCCTACGAGCGGGGCGAGCCGGCGGAATTTCCGTTGACCGGGGTTATTCCCGGGATGAGTGAAGGGCTTCAGCTCCTGCCCGAGGGCAGCGAAGCGATCCTCTACATTCCGGCGGACATCGGGTACGGCGACCAGGGCCAGTCCACCATACCGCCCGGATCGACCCTGATTTTCAACGTCGAAGTCATCGAGAT
>PXDC01000433.1 GCA_003565135.1 Verrucomicrobiota bacterium | reverse complement strand
GGGATAGGTTGACCGGCTCCTCGAAGGTTTCGCCGCCGTCCCGGGAGCGGGCGAAGAAAATCTCTCCACCGTGAGAACCCCCGGAAAACACGATTTCCTGCCACAGGACGTAAAGGCGATCCGTATCCGCCGGATCGAACCGCAGCCGGGGAAGCCAGGAAAAGATGTCCGGACTGCGCGAGATGTTGACCGGTTCCTCGAATCGCGGGTCTCCATCCGCATTGAAGAGCTGGAGAACAATGTCCTGCCGCGGCAGGTCGGCCCAGGCCACGGCGATGCGCCCGGACTCCGCGATCGCTACCGTGGGGTCGTCGACGAAATCAAAGTTCGAGGCGTTCATGCGCCAGGGGCCGCGGTGGGCGTTGCCGGAGGCGACCTCGATCGGGTCCTCCCATACGGCGTCGAGGCGGGAATCAATGGCGGGAGTGTCTATCGGGAGGCAAGCGCCGCCGGCCAGCATTCCTCCGATCCAAACCGCAAACGCGGTCCGTTTTCCGCAATGGTAACGCGATGTGGTCATGGCCGGCTACACTATGGCCGAATGCCGTCCCCAAATCAACCTTCGGCGGCAAACGCCCGGCGATTAGGCACTTATTCGTGAGATCTTGCGCAAAACACAAAATATTCCGAAAGGTGTCCGCCCCGCTACGATTTGGTACCGGTTCCGCCGGGTTGGGCCTCGGGTCCGGGAGCGGACGGCCACGGTTCGATTTCGTTCATGTCGGACGAAGGAAACCATTGGGCGGGAGACTCGGGGTATGTCGCGGCGTTGGCGGTGCGCAGGAGCCGAAACCGCTCGCTGTCGTGGCGAACCATTTCCCGCGCGGCTTCGGGATCCCAGTATCGCGCGAGACGGGCGTGCAGGTCGCGGCGAATCGCCTCGTGCCCGGGATCCGCTCCGAGATCCCGTTCCTCCCGCGGGTCGGCGTCGAGATCGAAGAGTTGGGGCGTAGCCGAATCATGATGCTCGATCAGCTTCCATCGGTCCCGTCGAATCATGGCTGCCGGAAACGCCTCCCGGTCGACGATCATGGAAATGACTTCGCGGTCGGGGTCCGGCTCGGCACCGTCCGTCAATACCTTGTCGAATGCATGACCGTAAACTCCGGGAAGCGAAGGCGCGCCGGCCAGGTTCAGGAGCGTGGGCGCGAGGTCGAGGAGGCTTACCGGGGTACCCACGATGCGATTACCCGAAATCGATCCCGGGTGCGAGAGAATCAACGGAACCCGCACCGATCCATCGAAAAAGCTGCTTTTCCAGAACAGACCCTTTTCGCCCATCATTTCCCCGTGATCCGATCCGTAAACGATTACCGTGTTTTCCAGTCCGAGCGTCCCGTCGATCGCTTCCACGATGCGGCCCAGATGCCGGTCCATCAACTCCACCAACCCGTAGTACGCGGCCCGGGCGGTGCGGACTTGTTCGCGGGTCACTTTCCGCAGTCCCCGGCGGTCCATCCAGTGTTGCACCGACGGATGATGATCGTCGAAGTACTCGGACGGGGCGCCGATTTCCGGCAGCCGCTCCCAGTAGTATTCAAAGAGGTCCCGCGGACAGACAAAGGGACAGTGCGGCCCGTAGTGGCCCACGGTCATGAACAGGGGACGCCGATCGCGGCGTTCCCCGAGGAAACGCAGCGCCCCGGCAGTGACCGTTTCGTCGTACTCCATGACGAACGTTCGTCCCGGTCCCGACAACGCCACCGCCCGGTCGCTTTGTCCGGTCGCGCCCATGAGCTCGCCGTAATCCAAACGGCACGCTCCGGGCATGGTGGCGGTGAGATCGCCCACCGGCCGTTTCTCGTAACCGTGCCACTGATCCATGCCGACAAAATGCATGCGTCCGCAGAGCACGGTTTCGTAACCCCCCGCCGCCATGCCGTGCGCGACGGTGGGATGATGCGAAGCCAGGGCCTGGTTGTTGGTGAGCACCCCCGTTCGGTTGGGCAACTGCGCCGTGAGCATCGACATGCGGCTTGGGACGCACCAGGGCGAAGCGCAGTAACCGTTTTTCAACGACACCCCCCTCCCGGCCAGGCGGTCCATGTTGGGTGTTCGGACGTACGGATCCCCGGTCGCCCCCATCACGTCCGGATGGTGCTGGTCGGATAGAATAAATACAATGTTGGGCTGTTCGGGCATAACCGTCGCCTTATTCCCGTTCACCACAATCCCGCTTCACGTGCCTGGGTAAGGGCGGTTTCCATCGGCGCCAAATAGGGATGCCAGAGTTTCTCCCATTCCACGGATACAACGCCTTCGTATCCCGATTCGTCCAGGATCCGGAGGGTCTCCCGGAGCGGGAATTCGCCCGATCCAAGCGCGACATAGGTGTACGGATGTCGGTCCGAAGGTTTGGAAACACTGTCCTTTATATGCACGTGGCGGATATGTTCGCGCAGTTGATTCCATGAATCGCCCGGCGACTCACCGGCAAGTTTCCAGGTGTGATGGGTGTCCCAGAGTAACGGAAGAGGCGTACCGAGTTTGTCAAAGAGCTCCAGGCATTCTTTTGTTCCGGAAAAGGCGTCGTGGGTTTCGACGATGATCTCCGCCTTCCAGCCCCGTGCCGCCTTTTCCTTCTTCCACCATTCCAGGTTTTCCCGGGCGAGCTTCCAGCGATCCTCCCCAACCGGTTCGTTCCATTTTCCCCCGCCGAAAATGCGAATATACCTTGCACCCAGATGATCCGCCCACCGGGCGTAACCTTCCAGGCTGGTGCGGGCCGGCTCATCGGCCTCAGTCAGCTTGAAGGAGCTGTTCATACAGACGATACCGACACCCTCGGCCTCGACCGCCTTCCGCGCATCCTCTGGATCGGGGTAGCGGCGGTCCAGGACTGAAGCGATGTCGATCGTGCCTTCAAGCGTCCTCAACTCCAGGTGGGGACACTCGAGACGCGCCGCCAATCGCGTCAACTGTTCGAGGTCCATTTCGGGTGCTCCCATCGAAGAGAATCCCCATTTCATCTTACGGTTGGTCCAGGTGGTCATCGGGTTGATCTGAATTCGGGTTGGTACGGGTTTGGCCTTTAAGGGATTAGATCGCCGTCGAACGGACGTCAAGCGTCGAGCCAATCGATTGAAGTCCGGTATGTTCCTGTCGCCGATTTCACTGACGGGTCACTGGACCGGTCTTTTGGCAAACGCGTGCTTACCTGCCGGCCCGGACCCGCATCGGCCAATCTGACCGGTACCGGAAACAGGTTGTTTTGCGCCATCATGTTCCGGCGAAACGAATCGGGCGAACCACTGCGTCAAATCCTCCCGCAATTCCTCCTCTACCGAGCGGGTTTTGGGGTCTCCGGAAAGATTATGCCGTTCGCCGGGATCCTCCGTCAAGTGGTAGAGTTCGGTCGGTCCCACGGAGTACCGATGTACGTATTTCCATTCCCTGCTTCTTATCATGCGCACCGGACCGTATTCATCGAAAACCACAATGCGCGATTCTCCACCCGCCGCCCCGCCCCGGAATGTCTCCGCGAAGCTTTGTCCGGGAAGTTTAACGTTCTCCGGGTTCCCGATACCGAGGTAATCAAGCAAGGTAGGCATAAAATCATACTGGCTGAGCAAAGCGTCGTTCACCGTACCATGGAGGATGCGGCCGGGGCTGGACACGATAAAGGGCACCTTGATCGATTCCTCGAACATGTTCAGCGGGAAAGTGGCGTTGCCTTTCCCGTATACGCCATGGTGCCCCATGTTCATGCCGTTATCGCTGGTGAAAACAATCAGCGTGTTCTCGCGCAGCCCGTTGGATTCCAGCCAATCGATCAGTCTGCCGATATTCCGGTCCATGGCTGTTACGGCGGCATAATAGCCACTCAGGTACTCGCGGCGTTGTTGATTCGTTGTGACGGGAATCGAGAGGTGTTGAACCCATTTCGGCGGGGAGAGCTGATCGGGAACGGAGGCGAAGGGACAGTCATTGTAGTAATGGTCGAAGATCTCCGCGGGATGATTCTGTCGAGACCACGGTGAATGAGGAGCCGTGTAATGGACGCTCAGGTAGAACGGACGCTCACCCGATCTTCGTTCGTTCAGCCACCGTAGCGCTTTGTCTGTAATCGCATCGGTGATATAGGAGGGTTCTTCGTGGATTTCACCGTTGCGGATCATCGGCGAATTGAAGTAGGGGCCGCCGCCTTTGGCATGAACCTCCCAATATTCAAAGCTCTTCTGTGGGTGATGGGCGTCTCCCAGATGCCATTTTCCGCTGATTCCGCAGTGGTATCCCGCCCCCGCCAGCAGGTCCGTGTAGCCAACCTGGTCGTCGAGGTACTCGATGAGTTTCCCATTCCCGGCCGGTTCGTATTTCGCAAGGGTGTTTCCGGAGGCGAGCCAATCGTGTACTCCGTGTTGCGAGGGAATAAGGCCTGTCAGCAGCGTCGCGCGCGCGGGGGAACATACCGGGCTGGAACAGAAGAAATTTTCAAACCGCATGCCTGTGGCGGCCAGTCGATCAAGATTCGGCGTCTCGATTTCCGTATTGCCGGCACATGCGAGTGCCCATGGCCCCTGGTCGTCCGACAGGATAAAAAGTACATTTTGTTGTTTGGATTTCACTTGGGTGAGGGCGGTGTATCGATCTCTTCTCTATCGATTCTGGCAGGAATGCCGGTAATCCGGGAGGCACGTCGTTGAAAATCCAGAACCTTCTGCCTGAAATCGTGCTCCATGAGGGTGATGGGTTCCCTCTGGGGAAGTTTTAACACCAATTCAAAAACTTCCCCCGTCCGATGTTCCTAGGTTTCCAGCAAGGTTATGGAATCGACGCTGGACCCTAATATTGCAAACGCGTTTTGGCAAAGGATATGTAAGGTTTTTGTTTCCATGAGGTTTTGAAATTTTGCAGCAATTTCCCAAACCTCATTCTCAATGGAGTTTGCCAGAACGCCAAATCGCACAAGCCCGACATGGCGGCGTTGGCCCGGCAACCGGCTCGCTCACGTACTTCAGTACTATCCCTGCGCCGGTTTTGGGTCCGCCTTGCCAGTTGCTCGACTGAGCTCGCCGAAGTCCGAACTTCTGCGATTTTTGCAACATCAGGGTGGAATTATCCACCTCCGTCTCACTTCTCCTCAAGAACGTGACTGTTGCGATTCGGGTAGTGTGTGGATTCATGTGGATTTCTTCCCGGCAGGTAAGCGTCGCCAGGATTCGTGCGCCAATCAACGTGTCGATAAATGGTAAGCCGGTGGCGATGGTCTCGAATGTACACTTAGCGCAGTAACGGTAAACAGAATCAGTGCCATTCCGAAAACCTGTAGTGCCGCCAGGGTTTCATTCAAAACAACTACGCCGAATAGC
>PXDC01000346.1 GCA_003565135.1 Verrucomicrobiota bacterium | reverse complement strand
CGACGGCAGCATTTTTTCGATTCCCTGGTGAGCGAAACCTCTCTCGAGGAGCACCTGATGGAACAGGCCAAGTTTTCCGATTTGTCCGAAGAGGAGATCGCCGCCCTGCAATACCTGGTCGGCAGCCTGGACCACCGGGGATTCCTGACCGCCCCGCTCGCGGACCTCGCCGTCTACTCCGGGATCGCCCTGGAACGGCTGCAAAAGGCATCCCAAATCCTCAAGTCCTTCGATCCTCCCGGCATCGGCTGCCAGGACCTCCGTGAATGTCTCCTGCTCCAACTGGAGCAGCGGGGACGCGGCAACGCACTTCCCGGCGCTATTGTGCGGGATCACTACGACCTGCTCATGCGCCGCCGCATCCCCGAGATCGCCCGCAAGGTGTCCGCCCCGGTGGAAACGGTGCAGGATGCCGTGCAGGAGATCGCCGCGCTCGATCCCGCCCCGGGCCGCCGCTTCGGAGAGGACACAAACCGGGTGGTGGTTCCCGATGTCATTATCCACCGCGACGGGGACGACTTCACGGTGGAGATGAACAACGACTACATTCCGCGCATCCGGATTTCCAATACCTATAAAGACATGATTGCGAGCGGCAAACTCAGCCGCAAGGAAAAGGAGTACATCCGCGAAAAGCTGCGTAACGGCAAATTCCTCATCAGCTCGATCGAACAACGGCAACAAACCATCGAACGAATCGCCCGGGAAATCATCGATGTCCAGAAGGACTTTCTGCACGAGGGGGTTTCCAAGCTTCGGCCCCTGACCATGACCGAGATCGCGCAGAAGGTGGGGGTCCACGAAACCACCGTCAGCCGCGCCATCGCCAACAAGTACATCAAAACCCCGCACGGCACCTTCGAATTCAAGTATTTCTTCACGCCCGGCTACCAATCCGAGGACGGCAGCGCGGTTTCCAACAAAAGCATCAAGGACCGCATCGCCCACCTGATCGAAGGGGAGTCGCCAAGGAAGCCGCTCAGCGACCAGGAGATCGCCACCACGCTGAAAAACAAAAATATCAATATCGCCCGCCGCACGGTCGCCAAATACCGCGAGAACATGGGGATCCTCCCGGCCAAGCTGCGCCGGCGGTTCTGAGGCGCCCTCCCGGCCGGGGGTCAGCCGATCCACTCGCCGAGTTTTTCCTGGATGCGCAACAGCGATTCCGGCGTCATGTGGCCGGTCGGAACCAGGAACACGTTGCCGCTCTTGCGGTGCTCCATGACCTGGACCGCTCCCTCGCGGGCGAATCCCCGGTCCTTGAGGATCCGCTTGCGCTCCAGGTAAACCCCGAGCACCTGTTTCATGGTCTCGCGATCCCGGTCGTCCTCCTCGTCCTCCGATTCGAAGAGCGAAAAGAACAGCGATTCGGCACTCTCCTTCTGGCGCTTCGCCGGATTCTCGCGCCCGGATTCCTTCCGGTACTCGCGGGACCACCGGCAGAGGACCTCCCCGGGCGGCTGAAACCGCGCCTCTTCCTCCGCTCCCACGTCGAAACGCGACAGCTCCCGGTCGCCCTCCTCCTGCACGAGGTAGCTGGCGTAACGCGCGCCGTCTTCAAAAGGTTCACCGGTAATCGAACACCGGTGGGAAAAGGGCTTGATCTGCCAATTCATGATTCCCTTTCACGATATCCCGCCATGGCGGAGAGATCCAAGCCGAATTTTCCGGCCGGACCCCGCGCACCGGTCCGGGTGGTTTTGATTTAATGCTTTCGCCCCGCGGCCGCGATTGTATGATAGGCAACCTATGACCCATGATTCCCAGGATGAGGGTCCGGATCTTTCCGGGCTGGTATTGGTCGGGCTGGATCTGCAGGACCCTTTTATCCGTTCTCTCACGGAGGCGGACCGGTTTTTCAGACGCTGCTCCTTCGTACTGGAAGCGGCCCGCCTTCTCGACATTCCCGTCCTCCTGACCGAGCAGGTGCCGGATAAACTCGGCCCGACATCGGAGCAACTGACCGGTGCGGCCGGTTCGCCCACCGTTTTCGGCAAGACTTCGTTTTCCTGTTTCGGGGCGGACGGGCTCGAACCGCTCCTGAAGGAGCGGGAGGTCCGTCACCTGCTGGTAGCCGGACTGGAAACCCCGATCTGCGTTTACCAGAGCGTGATCGACGCCATCGACAAGGGGTACGAAGTCACTCTCCTGAGCGATTGTGTCGGAGCGCGGCGGGCCGATGATGCCGCCGTTGCGCTGCGGGCCATGAACGCCGCCGGCGCCCATGTACTCCCGGCCGAAACGGTCATTTACAGCATCCTCGGGGATACCGCTCATCCCGCTTTCCGCGACATCACCGCCCTGGTGAAACGCCAGGGCCATCCCGAGAATTCCTGACGCCTGCCCGGTCGGCGGCCACAACCATGGGCAAAGAAACTCCCGCCATTCACACCGTCTCCGAACTCAAGTCCTCCGAACGTTCGACCGGCGAGGCCTTCCGCGCGGTTTTGTTGCTCCGGAAGATCGCTTCCCGGACGGCCAAGAACAACAATCCATTCCTGCTGGTGGAGGCCGGCGACCGCACGGGCTCCTTCCACTTCACCTGCTTTAACGACAATCCCGTCTACGCGGCACTCAAGACTGCCGCCGAGGGCTCGCCGGTGCGGCTGCAGGGTCAGGTGGAATACTACCAGAACCGTTTTTCGCCGCGCGTCACCGACATCGAGACGCTCAACGAGGAGGATCTCGAGCGCGAGGGGATGCTGGAACGGCTCATCGCCGGGCCGCCGGAAGATGCCGACGCCCTGATGGAGGAGTTGTTCGATTTTATCGCCCGGATTCGGCACGACGCCCTGCGGGCCACGGTCGAGGCCGTGTTTGCCGAAATTTCACCGGTCTTCAAAACCACCCCGGCCGCGGTGTCCATGCACCACGCCTACCGGGGCGGCCTCCTGGAGCACACCGTCCACATGGCCCGCGCCGGCCGGGCCCTGCTGCCCCTCTACCCGGAAGTCCACGCCGATCTCGCCCTCAGCGGAATCCTCGTCCACGACGCGGGCAAAACGGTGGAATACGAAGGAGCTCTCGCCGCCCGCCGCGGTCGGAGCGGCATCCTCCAGGGACACGTGGTCCTGGGGTACCGCATGGTGCGGAAGGCCGGCATGAAGGCCCGGCTCGATCCGGAACTGCTGGAGCGCCTGGAGCATATCGTGCTCAGCCACCAGGGCGAACTGGAGTGGGGCGCGGCCGCCATGGCGGCGACCCCGGAAGCGGTCTTTGTGTCCATGGTCGACAATCTCGACGCCCGCATGGGCATGGTGCAGCAGGCCCTTCGCGAAACGCCCGAAGGCGAGGCGTTTTCCGATTATCTGGCCGGCCTGAAGGCACCGGTCCTCGTCACCCCGCCGGCCGGCGGTGACGCCGCCGGCCGTTGACCCAGGAATCCCCGCAGCGGCCGCCCGCCACCAGCGGCGCATCCACGCGGTGCCCGGTTACGAGAGCTCTTCGATAATCCGGATGATGGGGAGGAACAGCGCGATGACAATAACCCCGACAATCAGAGCCAGGATCACGATCATGATCGGCTCGATCACCGAGGTCAGCGCCGCGACCGCGTTATCCACTTCCTCGTCGTAGGTATCCGCAATGCGATTGAGCATTTCCGGCAACTCCCCGGTCTCCTCACCGACATCGATCATACTGGTCACCATGGTGGGAAAGACCTTGGTGTTCTCCAGGGGCGCCGACACCGAGTCCCCCTCTTTGACGCGGTCATGCACCTTGTCGATGGCGTCCTGCAGCACCGAATTCCCGATGGTTTCGCGGGTAATGATCAGGCATTGCAGGATGGGGACACCACTGGAAAGGAGGGTACCGAACGTCCGGGTGAAACGGGCGATGGCCGCCTTGCGGAAAAGGTCTCCCACCGGCGGCATGTTGAGCATAATCTGATCGATGATCCGGCTGCCGATCTCCGTTTTCTTCAGAATCTTAAAGGCAATGAAAACGACCACAAAAATGCCCAGCGTGAGCAGGAAGTTATTCTTCACGAAGTCACTGGTATTCAGGACCCACTGGGTCAACGCCGGCAGGTCGGCGCCCTCCAGCATATCTTCAAAAATCTCCTCGAACTGCGGTACGACAAAAATCAGCAATCCGGTGAGGATGGCAAAAGCGACGAACAGGACGATGACCGGGTAGACCATCGCCGCCTTGATCTTGTTCTTGATGGCGAGGGATTTCTCCATGAACCGGGAAAGGCGGTTCAGCACCACATCGAGCACCCCGCCGGCCTCCCCGGCGCGGATCATGTTGATGTACAAACGGTCGAAAATCTTCGGATGCTGGGCCAGACCGTCGGAAAAAGTGTTACCGGACCGGACGTTCTCGGCCAACTGCTCGATCACGTACTTGAAGGCCGGATTTTTCTCCTGCCGGCTGAGCACCTCCAGGCTGCGCAGCAAGGGAAGGCCCGCCTGGATCAGGGTCGCCAACTGGCGGGTAAAAATGGTCAATCCCTTGGCATTGACCACCTTGCCGATGACAAACGGCTTTTTTTTAACCCCGTCGCCCACACCCGCCGAAAAGAACCCGGTGGCCTTCTTGGCGGTTTTTTTCTTTGCCGTCTTGGCACCGCCCTTGGAAGTGGAAATACTGGTGACAAAGAGACGCTGCTCTTTGATCTGGTTGGTCGCGACGTCCTCGCTGGCGGCTTCGATGGTCCCGGACTTCTGTTTTCCGCTCGAATCGATGGCTGTGTAATAAAACGTAGGCATGGGAGTGAAAGGCTGGAGACTAGGTATACTTTAACACTTCCTCGATGGAAGTTGCACCGTCGAAAATGCACCGCAGGCCGTCGTCGCGCAGGGTGCGCATCCCCTGCTCGAGAGCTTTCTGGCGTATAACGAGCGCCGGCGCCCGGTCCGTCACGAGATCGCGGACCGCGTCGGAGACACGCAGCATCTCGAAGAGCCCGAGGCGACCGCGGTAACCGCTGTGGTTGCAATCCTCGCACCCCTTTCCGTAGAAGAACTGTTTGTCCCCGATCTCCACCGGATCGATGTCCAACTGGGAAATCAGCGACTGGCTCGGTTCGTAGGAAGCCTTGCAGCTCTTGCAGATCCGGCGCACGAGCCTCTGGGCGATAACCGACTCGAGCGAGGCCGCGATGAGGTAGGGTTCGACGCCCATGTCGACCAGGCGGGTGACGGCGCCGGCGGAATCATTCGTGTGCAGGGTGCTGAAAACAAGGTGACCCGTAAGCGACGCCTGAATCGAGATCTGCGCGGTCTCCAGGTCGCGGATCTCCCCGACCATAATGATATCCGGATCCTGACGCAGGAAGGCGCGCAGAGCCTTGGCAAAGGT
>PXDC01000486.1 GCA_003565135.1 Verrucomicrobiota bacterium | reverse complement strand
TTCATCAAACGCAAACAGGACGCCATCGTAGGTCCGGACAACCTCGTAAATCGAGTCCCCGTAAAGAAAACTCCGATCCAGCGGTGAGATCGAGGGCTCGGTAGCATCGTGCAGTTTGCCGTTCGTATTGGCTTGAATGTAGTCGGACATAAAGGAAGGAAATTCGTATCGTTTTTTCGGGTCCGGCCCCGGCAGGATGGATTTGCCGCAACGGTGCCGGTAGACGTTGTGTGTTCGGGGCCCACACCGGCGCGGCAACGCTCACCGCCCGCTCACTCCAGGCGTCCCTCGTTTACTTCGAGGAGATCGCACATGGTGAGGATATCTTCGCGGTGAGACAACCCCAGTTCCCGCTTTCGTTCCGCCAGGCGTTCCCGTGACCAGCCGGCCAGCCCGCGCTGGACAAGCAGACGGTTCCAGGCGGGCGCCCGAACGTCCGCGGGCAGCAGGGAAGTGACCACGGACTCGATTTCGCGCGGGTTGCGGCATTCCCGCATACCCTCCAGAAATCGGTCGAAGGGCGCTCCGATGTGGCGGCACAGGAGATCGTCGAAGCCCCGCCCCAGCGTCGGCCGGTAGGCCGGAGCCAGCACCTCCGCCCAGTGCCTCCGGATCTTCTCGACCATCCGCGGCAAGTGCATGAGGCCGCAGGGGTGGGGAATGTAGGGTGAAGGTAGAAATTCAGATGCCGTCATCGTCCTACCCAACGATGTATAGCGCCGGGCGCTTGCAAGGCAACGATCAAAATCTTGCGATTTCGTTCCGACGGGCCAACCGTTAGGGAATCCATGACCCGTTCCTCCCAGCAGCAACCGAACGCCGGAAAGAATACGATTTACCGGGTGGCCGCGTACATTCTCCGGTACCGCCGGCTCTTTCTCCTGACCCTGTTCCTCGCCATGGGGAGCACGATTTGCCTTATTGCCATTCCCAAGGTGATTTCCGTTGTCATCGACGAGGTGATTCCGCGCGGCGAGCTCGACGCCCTTCTCTGGGGAGTGGTCGTCGTGGTTCTGTGTTATTTCGGCCGCGACATCCTCAATTTCGCCCGCATCCGCATCAACAACACCCTGGAGCAAAAAGTGCTTCTCGATTTGCGGCACGACGTGCACGACAAGCTGCTCGAACTTCCCATCTCCTACTACGACAACCGTCCCAGCGGCGAAATCGCCTCCCGTGTGATCGAAGACGTTCAAAACGTGGAACGGGCCATTCTCGACGGTACCGAGCAGGGTCTGATCGCGGTTCTGACCATCGTCGGGGTCGCGGGCATGCTTTTCTCCCTCCAGCCCGGTCTCGCCCTGCTGGTCATGATCCCGCTCCCCATTCTCATGTTCCTCGGCTACAATCACGCGACCATAACCCGCCGCAACTGGAAAACCGTCCGCGAGTGCGCCGGGAGCCTCAACAGCCTCCTGGTGGAACACCTCCAGGGCAGTCGCCTGATCAATGCCTTCGCCCTGCACCGGAGGGAGAAAAAACGATTCCGGGGACGGGCCCAAAGGCTCCGGGACAACACCCTGCGGGTCATGTACCGCTATTCCCTGTACATTTCCGGGAGCAATTTCATCGGGAGCATGGGGGCGGTCATGGTGCTCGGTTTCGGCGGGTACCTGCTCATGGAAGGGCGGATGAGCCACGGGCAACTCGTCGGCTTCTTCATGTACTGCGCCATGTTCTACGATCCGATCAACCGGCTCAACCAGGTCAACCAGCTCATCAGCACGGGCAAAGCCTCCGGGGACCGCGTCTTCGAGATCCTGGACCACCCGGTGGCGGTGCGAAACGACCCGGAACCGGTCGGGTTCCCCGGGGGCCGCATCGAAACGGAATTCCGCGGCGTCCACTTCGCCTACCAGGAACGCGCGCCGGTGGTGGCGGGAATCGACCTGACCCTCCCGGCGGGCAAGGTCACCGCCCTGGTCGGCCACACCGGCGCCGGCAAAAGCACCCTGGCGAACCTCCTGCTGCGCTATTACGACGTTACCGGCGGCGCGGTCCTGCTCAACGGGGTCGACGTGCGCAAGATCGACCTGGAACAGCTCCGAAGCCACGTGGGTTACGTCGCCCAGGAACCTTTTCTTTTCGAGGGGACGGTGCGCGACAACCTGCTGCTCGCCCGGGAGGACGCCGCGGAGGAAGACCTCTGGTCAGCCCTCGCCGCGGCCGAGGCCGACGACTTCGTGGAGCGCCTGCCCGACGGCCTCGACACCCAGATCGGCGAGCGGGGGGTCCGCCTGAGCCAGGGAGAAAAGCAGCGGCTCACCATCGCCCGCGTCCTCCTGAAGGATCCCCGGGTCGTCGTGCTGGACGAAGCCACGTCCAGCGTCGACACCCTGACCGAGAACCGGATCCAGGAGGCGCTCGACCGGCTCATGCGGGACCGGACGGTCCTGGTCATCGCCCACCGGCTCTCCACGGTCCGCCAGGCCGACCAAATCGTGGTGCTGCGGCACGGCCACATCCTGGAAAAAGGCTCCCATGCCGACCTGATCGCCCGGGACGGCGAGTACGCCCGGATGTGGAGGATCCAACAGGACGCGATCCCGGAGAGCCTTCAATCCCCCGGCTGACCCCGCCGCATGCGACCCGGGCCGCATTCGCGATCCCGGCTTGCATTTCGCCGGGCGATCGATTACCCATTGACCGTTTAGCAGCAGTTCGAGGAGTCACTTGATGGAAGCCAGCAAGACCAAACCAACCGAAAACGGCCACGAAACCACGATCGAGGTCAAGAACAAGATGGGCGTTCACGCCCGGCCCGCCGCCATGATCGTCCGTGTCGCCAACCGGTACAAAGCGGATATCTCTTTCGAAAAAGACGAAGAGGTGGTCGACGGCAAAAGCATCATGGGCCTGATGATGCTCGCGGCGGGTCAGGGCTCCAAACTCCGCGTCAGCGCCAACGGTGAAGACGCCGAAGACGCCTGTAAAGCCCTCGAGGAACTGTTCGAGAGCAAATTCGAGGAGAGCTGACAGCCGGCACCCCCTGCCGGCAGCCGGCGGTGACCCGTTTGCATCACGGCATCATCCCGCACCGGCACGCCGTTTCGGCGATTGGGGCCCGGACCTCTCCAGACCCCCAATAAACCGCACCCCGACGGGCGCGATGCGGTCTATTCGAACGCACCCGACCAGCGGCTCGAGCACGGCCGGCCCGGTGTAAAATGGATGTAAAATCCAAGAAAAGGCTTGAAGCGCGACTTATAAGGCAATAAATCGCTGCTTATGGGCAAGATTCCTGACACGCCTCCCGGGAAGCGCAGCCTCGCGGAAACGGCCGTTTTCGGCGTTCCGCTTCGGGCTGAACCGGGCGGTGTTCGAATCACGTGCCCCTCATGGCCGGCGGTTACCCGACGGCACTCCTTGTGCATGAAATAACCGATGCGGCCGCAGGCCGGCGTACCCGGTTCCTTCTTAGCCTCAAACGAGAAAAGTCTATGGCCAACCAAACGCTCGCGCGTCCCGCGAGGGACCGTTCCCCGGGTTCCAGGTTTATCGCCTTACTGTACCGGCTCGCCGCCCTGCCCCTGGCCCTGGCGCCCCTCGCGCTGGGGGCGCAATCGTACACGGCGTCGAACACCACATTCGTCGGCTACTCCGCGCCCGGCTACGTGATCGATTCCGACCGGGTCATCGATTACGTGATCGATTCCCAGCCGTTCACCCACGCCCACTACAATCGCTGGTACCTGCCGGTCCAGGCCACCGGAACGGTCAGCGACGACCCGGACGGATTGCAACGCACCTATCGAATGGCGTTCAGCCTTTTCGACATCACGACCGGCGCACTCATCGATCTCGAAAACGTACATACCTCCGCCACCACGACGGTCCTTTACAGCGGTACCCAGACGATTACCGGCGACGGATCGGCGAATTTTACGGCGAACCTGGTCGTCGACGGCGACTTCCAACTCGACCCCAACCGGTTTTACCGCGTGCGGGCGCAGTTGCAGCGGCAGGACTGGGCATTTGTCGGCGGTTTACTGGTGCCGGTCTGGACGAATGTCGGCAGCTCCCACGACGCGGCGATCGCCCGCCGGTTCATTCATTTCAAGGGTCCCTGGGGCTCGGATCCGGAACTGAACGTCGTCGCGCGCGGAAACTGGCACGGTTATGTCCGTCGCTACGCGCTGCGGAACGTTCCCGCCCAGGCGGAATTCGCCACCAACATCAACTACACGCTTTACCGGTACGACGAGCCGCACACCGCCAGCTCCGCCACCGACGCGATCCAGGTCCGGCTGACGGCCGAACTTTTCGATTCCGCCGACCCGGAGACGCCGATCGCGCTCACGCAGTCGCTCTACACCGAAAACGTCGGCGTCGCGCGAACGCTCCCCGGACCCGACACCCGCGTCCCCGCGGTCGTCACCCGCAACTTCGAGATCAACTTCGAGCCCACCGTTCAGCTCGATCCGGTGAATACCACCTATTTCGTCCGGGTGAGCATCGCCCACGTCGAGGTTCCGCCCGCCACCGTGGTCACGAGCAACGCGCTCAATACGTTCGCCTCCCGCTTCCTGCACCTGAACGGCGAACTCCGGTTCGGTTCCATCCAGACGACGTTGACCGGTCTCGGGTCGGTCAACGTACCCGGCTCGATCTCGGGCGGGTTGAACCTGACGACCATCAACGGCGCCGAGGGCGCTCTGGACGGCGGCGCCCACACCTACGGGCCCGGCAACCTCGACGTGTCGGTGGATTCCTCCGGCACCGCTTTCTGCCGGGCGCCCTCGACGATTGCGCTCAACCCGCCCGCCGTCCCGGACCGCGGCACGGTCAACGGGGTGAATTTCGACCGGGGCACCATCACGCTTTCCTCCACCGGCGCCTCGGCGCCGGTGAACGTGATCTTCCCCGCCGGCTTCGGCCTGGCGGACACCCACGACTCGAAACGGCTCGACGGTCGGCTCGCGATTGCGGCGATTCCGCTGGGGCAGGATCTCAACCCGCTGGTCAACCCGATCGTTCCCCTGTCTCCCGCCCGCTTCGCCGTCGAGGAATCCAAACCGGTGGCCATGGCCATCAACCAGATCAACTGGAACGTCCACCTCGGCAGCTTCACCGCGATTCCCGTCACCGGCGGGGCCGCGATCTACGTGCGTTACCAGGAAATGAACGCCCTCGACAACGCCCCCGTTCCGGCGAACGAGAAGATCCGCCGATCCAACGAACTGTATTACCGGTCCACCGTATCGGCCGACTCTAATATATTCATTTACGCCGGCCACAACGGGGGCGCCGAGCTCACCGCCGAGCTGACCCTCAACACCGAAGCGATCTTCGGCGCCGGAAGCTCGCAGACCGTACGGGCCCACTTTCCCTGGGACGC